>NZ_JBHUAD010000049.1:0-21779 GCF_042789955.1 Oerskovia sp. NPDC056781 | reverse complement strand
GAGGTAGACCTCCGGGAGGTCTACCTCGCGCACACGGGTCTACCTCGGTGGCGGCAGCAGTTCACACCGGCAGCGCGAACCTCCCGTCGGGGTCGATCTCGCGGCGCACGGTCGCGAGGTGCGCCTGGTCGGCCGGTGACCACAGGTCGATCGGCGCCGCCTGGCTGATCGAGCCGGCGAAGTTGGCCTGGGTGCGACCGAGCGACCAGGGCTGCGTCGCCTCGAGCAGGCCGTTGATCGCCGCGGGCACGGCCGTCTCGAACAGCTCGGGGACGGGCAGGCCGATCGTGAAGAGCGCGAACGCGGCGTCGCGTCCCGTCACGGAGTCGGGGCCGTGCGTGCCGTCGGCGAGCGCGCCGCCGAGGTGGCGGATCTCGGTCATCATGAGCGGGGTCTGCGTCTGCGGTCCTGCGACCGCGAGCACGGCCTCGGCGGTCTCCGGCTCGAACGTGTGGAGCAGGGTCGACCCGTCCATGAACGGCATGGGCTCGGTCGGGTCGGCGTGCACTCCCCCGATCGCCGCGTAGGGGATCTCGGCGATCGTGTCCATGAGGATCGGGACCGTGGTCCGCAGGGGGGCGATGGCGCTCTCGACCTCGGCCAGCGGGCGGGTCGAGGCCACGCGGACGTTCGCGACGTACTGACCGCGCAGCGGCTCGGGCAGGAACTCGAGCGGCGGCAGGCGCAGCAGCGCGATCGAGGTCGTGATGTCGGACGGCGCGCTCGGGACCCACTCCGCGTACGCCCGGAAGAGCGTCGCGGCGTCGTCCCCGAGGGCGAAGAAGTTCCCGCCCGTCACCCTCTCGAGGTTGAGCAGACGGACCGTCACCGAGGTGACGATGCCGAGTCCCCACTTGCCGCCGCGCAGCGCGCGCAGGATCTCCGGGTGGTGCTCGTCGTCGACGTGGAGCAGGGTGCCGTCGCCCGTGACGACGTCGGCGGCGACGAGGTAGCTCGAGCCGAAGCCGACCTCGCGCGCGAGGGGGCCGATCCCGCCGCCGAGGAGGAAGCCGACGGCTCCCACGTCGGGCGAGGACCCGGTGACGGCCGCGAGCCCGAGGGGCGTGACGACGTCGAGCACGTCCCTCCACCGGGAGCCGGCCGCGATGCGGGCAGTGCGGGCGGGCTGGTCGACCTCGACCCCGGTCAGGCCGGCGGTGCTCAGGGCGATGCCGCCGTCGATCCCGCGCGCGAACCCGTGCCCCGTGCTGAACACGGTGACGGGCAGCCCGAAGCGCTGGGCGGTGCGGACGGTCGCCTGGACGTCGTCGGCGGAGGTGGCGTGGACGACGTAGTCAGGACGGTGCTCGACGGCGACGTTCATGCCGGAGAGCCTGGCGTCGGGGTCGGTGCCGGCGAGGACCCGGCCGGTCACGCCCTGTGCGAGCGCGGCGAGCACGACGTCCTGCGTGGTCTCGTGGGCAGTCATGGAAGTCCCTCTCGGACGGTGGGGAGCGCGGAGCAGCGCTACCACAGAGAGAGGGTTGGGAGCGCTCCCGGTGACACGTCCGCCGAGGGTGACGGAATTGTCCGCCGAGGGTGACGCCCGCGAACGCCCGCGGTGACCGAGATGTCCGCCGACGGTGACCCTCCACCGCGCCCACGGTGACCGTGCGCGCCATGATGAGCGAGGGCGCCCCGCACGCCCCGGACCCGAGGAGCGACGATGCCCCAGCACGCGACGGACCAGTCCCCGACCCAGGGGCCCACCCGGCCCGACGGCCGGCCACCCCTGCGCGGGACACCGCCGCCGGAGTACCGCAAGGAGCAGGGACGTGCCGCACGCACGCTCCTCCACCGTCGCTCGACCGCCTCCTGGGAGCCGGCCGCCGACCGCCGCGACCCCGTCGCGATCCTCCAGGCCCAGAACGCGAGCCGCGTCCCCGAGCTCGTCCCGCTACGCATGGGGCGCATGGCCGCGACGCCGTTCTCGTTCTACCGCGGGGCGGCGGCGGTCATGGCGGCCGACCTCGGCGCCGGGCCCCGGACGGGGCTCACCGTCCAGCTCTGCGGCGACGCGCACCTCGCGAACTTCGGCGGCTTCGCGTCCCCCGAGAGATCGCTCGTGTTCGACGTCAACGACTTCGACGAGACGCACCGCGGCCCGTTCGAGTGGGACGTGCAACGGCTCGTCGCGAGCCTCGAGATCGCGGGCCGTCACCGCGGCATGTCGCGCCACGAGCGCGAGCGGATCGTGCTCGGCGCGGGACGCGCCTACCGCGAGACCCTGCGATCGTTCGCGGACCTGGGCCACCTCGACCTGTGGCACGTGCAGCTCCGCGGCGACGAGATCGTCGACAGGTGGCGCGGCTCGGTCACGCCGGCCGTCATGGACAACCTCCACAAGGCCCTGCGGAAGGCGCGCACCAAGGACCGGCAGAAGGCCCGCCGCCGGCTCACGGTCCTCCAGGACGACGGCGAGCTGCGCTTCCAGAGCAACCCGCCCCTGCTCGTCCCGGTCCGTGACCTCTACGACGCCGAGGAGCAGGCCCGGTACCTCGGCGTCGTGACCACGGCCCTCGCGACGTACGGCGAGTCGCTCACGGGAGCCCGCCGCATCCTGCTCGAGCGCTACCGCCTCGTCGACCTGGCGCGGCGCGTGGTCGGGGTGGGGAGCGTCGGGACGCGGTGCTGGGTCGCGCTGCTCGTGGGCCGGGACAACGACGACCCGCTGTTCCTGCAGGTCAAGGAGGCCGAGTCGTCGGTGCTCGAGCCGTACACCTCGGCGAGCCCCTACCCCGAGAACGGGCGGCGCGTGGTCGAGGGCCAACGGCTCCTGCAGGCGACGAGCGACGCCCTGCTCGGCTGGAACACGGTGCACGGCGCCGACGACCGCCGGCACGACTACTACTTTCGCCAGCTCTGGGACTGGAAGGTCTCGGCCGACCTCGAGTCCATGCTCCCGGTCGCCATGGCCGCGTACGCGCAGATGTGCGCGTGGGTCCTCGCGCGCGGCCACGCCCGCTCGGGCGACGCGCTCGCGATCAGCGCCTACCTCGGCAAGGGCGACGTCGCCGACCGCTCGTTCGCCGAGTTCGCGAAGCGCTACGCGGACCAGAACGCCCTGGACCACCGGGCGCTCGTGGACGCTATCGCGGCGGGGGACGTGGAGGCGGTCCTGGGCGTCTGACGCCCGGGGGACCTCCCCCGGGCCCGACGGCGCCGCCCACCTCGCGCGGACACGTCCCGTCCCGCCGTGGCCGGGGTGCGTCGCGCGAGGTGGGGCCGGCTCAGGCGCCCGTGGTCCGGCCCGCTGCCGACCGCGCGAGCCCGCGGCGGAGAAGGACCACCTGGAGCACGAGACCGGTCAGCACGACCGCCCCGAGCAGGACGGTCATGACGATCCCGCCGACGTTCGCGCCCGCGGCGTCGCACGTGGTCGTGAAGTCCCCGGTCGTCGGCGCGTGGAAGCCGCCCTCGCCGCCGTCGGCCGCGATCGCGCCCGAGGCCGAGGCCGAGGCCGAGGTTCCCGCTGCGGACAGAGAGCTGACCGACATGCAGGACGTGGACGGCAGCAGCATCATGCCCGTGACCCCGAGCCACGCGGCACCTGCGGCGAAGCTCGAGACGATCCCCCAGACCTTCTCGTTCGCGGTCCACAGGGGTGAGGCTCCCAGCAGGACCGCGGCGACCAGCCACAGGACGCCCGGGAGGAGCAGCGGTGCACCGACGATGCCCGCGATCACGAGCCCGAACACGACCGGGGCGACCCACGCGGCGGTGAGGGACGGACGAGGGGTGGCTCCGCCGTCGGGCGGCGAGACCCGGGGGTCCCCGGACGCGACCCGCGCGACGTCCTCGGGAGCGCCCAGCGACGCCAGGATCGCCGCGACCTCCTGGTCGGTGGGCACGTGCCCCAGCTCGGCCAGGCTCGCGTCGACGTGCTCGCGCACACCGCCCAGGACGTCGGCCCGCTCGGCCGGGTCGAGGTGCGCGAGCATCCGACCGAGGTCGTCGAGGTAGGTGGTGATCGCGTCGGTCGTGTCGTTCATCGGTGGCTCCCCAGGGTCGAGTCGACGGCGTCGCGGAAGGGCGCCCAGGTGCGGGCGAAGGTCTCGAGGGCCGCGCGTCCCTCCGGGGTCAGCGCGTAGTAGCGGCGGGGCGGCCCGGCGTCGGACTCCCGCCAGTGCGTCTCCACGAGCCCGCCCTTGCGCAACCGCGCGAGGAGCGGGTAGAGCGTGCCCTCGCCGCCCAGGAGGACGCCGTCGACGGACAGGCGGCGGGCGATGTCCAGCCCGTACCACTCGTCGTCGGCCAGGAGGGCGAGCACGCAGTACTCGATCGCCCCCCGCCGGAGGTTGGTGAGGATCATGTCCTCGGTAGGTACCATGCGACACAAGGTAGCAGGACGGGTGTGGGCCGGGAAGGGTCTCTTCGGGTGATGTCGCGACCCTCGGATGCCGCCGTGCCGCCGTGCTGCCGTGCCGCCGTGCCGCCGGGCTCCGAGGGCCGGGCCGGGTCAGATCTGGTCGAGGCGACGCAGGATCGCGCCCTCGCGCAGGGCCCACGGGCAGATCTCGACCTCGGCGACCTTGAGCGCCTTCATGGTCTCCTCCGCGACGACGCCTCCGGCCACGATCTGATAGGTCCGCTCGGCCGTGATGCCCGGCAGCTCCGTGCGGCCCGTGGCCGGGATGCGTGCGAGGCGCGGAACCCAGTCGGAGAGCTGCGAGCGCTCCATGCGCCACCGCTCCTCCGGCCCGACGACCGCGACCTTCATGCCCGCGAGCCGCGCGAGCGACCGGAACGTCTTGGACGTCGCGACCACGTGGTCCGGGCGCGGCAGCCTCTTGACCTCGCCGAGCGCCCCCGCCAGCACCTCCCGGACGTGAGCCCGGAGCGCCGCGACCTGCTTGGCCGAGGGCGGGTCGTCCGGCAGGAACTCGATCGTCATCCGCCCGGCGCCGAGCGGCACCGAGACCGCGACGTCCGGCTCCTCGTCGAGCCCTGACGCGATCTCGAGCGACCCGCCACCGATGTCGAGCACCATGAGCCGACCCGACGCCCAGCCGTGCCAGCGGCGCGCGGCGAGAAACGTCAGACGCGCCTCCTCGGGCCCCGAGAGGACCTCGATCGGGACGCCCACGCGCTCCTCGATGGCTGCCAGCACCTCCGCGCCGTTGCTCGCCTCGCGCAGCGCCGACGTGGCGAGCGCCAACGACTCCTCGACCTCGTACTCGCGGGCCAGCTCCGCGGCCTTGTCGGCGGCCTCGAGGAGGGCGTCGACGCCCTCGGCCGAGATCGAGCCGTCAGGCTGCAGGTACCGCATGAGACGGACCACGGACCTGCCCGACGCCGTCGGGTCCGGACGCGCCCCACGAACCGCGTCCACGACGAGCATGTGGACCGTGTTGGAACCGATGTCGAGCACTCCCAGTCTCATCGCCCCACGGTAGCGGGCGTGAGCAGGGCGGGCCCGGTGCCGCGCCCCGGCCGTCGCCCATGGGGAGGTCTCCCCATCCTCGACGACGCACTTCTCCGATATCGTCCTCCTGGAACCCGCACCGAGGAGAGACACGTGCCTGACCTGAAGCTCGACCTCGATGCGATGGCCGACGCCGCAACCGGCCTGCGCGCCCTGCGCACCGAGTTCCTCGCTGCCGAGGAGTTCAACCGCGGGCTCGCCGACGCCGCCGGCCACCGACGCCTCGGCAGCGCGATCGACGACTTCGCGAGCGCGTGGAACATCCGGCGCGAGAGGCTCAGCGAGGAGATCCAGGCCGTCGCGGACGCCACGCAAGCCATCTGCGACACGTTCCGCGAGCTCGACGAAGCCACCGCGGCACAGCTCCGGACAGTGGAGTTCTGACATGGTGCACGCCTCCGCGGTCCCGTACCTCGAGCCGCTCAGCGGAGAGCCCGGACAGCTCGAGCAGGCCGGTACCCGCTATCTGTCCGTCGCCGAACAGATCAGAGAGGTCAGCCGCGGCCTCGCGGACCTCTCGAACCGCACCGAGTCCTTCGGCAGGGCGGCCGACGCCCTGCACGAACGGACGCTCGACGTGTCCGGCGCCGTCGAGGACGTGATCCCCCGCTACGAGACGACCGCTCACGCGATCAAGGTGTACGCCGTCGCGCTCGCGGACGCCCAGGCCGAGGCACGGGCCGCGCTCGCCGTGGTCGACGACGAGCGCAACCAGCTCTGGTCGCTGTACACCCGGCAGGACCAGGCCGAGCAGGACGTCTACCTGGCCGCGGCCTCCGGTGCCTCGGGCAACGCCATGGACGACGCCCACGACGAGGTGCGCCGAGCCGGTGCCCTGGTGAGGGATCGCGAGGAGGCGCTCGACGTCGCCGTGCGGAGGTTCCAGGACGCCGAGGACGCGAAGGACGAGGCCGCCCGCCGCGCGGCCGACGCGATCCGACCGGTGCTGGACCAGCTCAACGACAGCTTCGGGGACAAGGTCGGAGCGTTCTTCGCCCCCGTCGGGGACTTCCTCGCGATGGTCGACCAGTGGCTCGCGGACGTCCTGGAGCAGGTGCTCCAGTGGCTCTCCGACGTCGTGGTCGTCGTCCTCGCGTTCGCGCTCGTCGTCCTCGCGTTCGTGGTGTACTCGATCCCCGCGCTCCTGGGGTGGGTCACCTGGGACCAGGTCCTCGACGCCGGGATCGGCGCCACGATGATCCTGCTCAAGGGGCTCGCGCCGATCCTCGTGCCGGCGCTGTGGGCCGAGGTCGCCAGCGAGACGCCCGAGATGCGGTTCACGGGCGTCACGGTCGAGTCCCCCACGGACGACCCGTACGCCCAGGCCCTCAAGGACGCTCAGGACGTGGACCTCCTCGGAGGAGCGGACAGCACGGTCGTCCGGATCGTCCGGGTCGGCACAGGACCCGACGGGTTGCCCGTCTGGCGCGTGATCCCGCCGAGCACGCAGGACTGGGAGCTCGGCAGCGACACCGGCGCCGCCAACGACCTGGGTTCCAACCTGACCCTCATGCTCACCCCCGACCAGCAGGCCGCGTACGAGCGGATGGTGCTGCAGGCCATGGAGAAGGCGGGCATCGGCCCCGAGGACCACGTGATGATGGTCGGTTTCAGCCAGGGAGGGATCCTCGCGGGCAAGTTCGCCGCCGACCCGGACCTCCCGTACAACATCGAGGCGATCGTCGTGGCCGGTGCACCGGTCGACGCGATGGACATCCCGTCGGGGGTCTCGGTCGTCTCCTACCAGCACCGGGGCGACCCGGTCCACCGACTGGACGGGGAAGCGCCGACCGCACCGCACGACCGCTGGGTCACCGTCGAGACGGACACGTGGGACGGTCCCTCCGCACCCTCGTCCAGTCCGTTCTTCGACGCAGGGCGCCACGACGCCGGGAAGTACTCCACCACGGCCCAGCACCTCTCCGACGGTTCGCTGCACGACGGCGGCTACGTCTCGGGCTCGACCCAGGACGCCTTCGAGAAGATCCGCGCGGACCAGTCGATCTTCTTCGGCGACAGCGAGACCTACTACACCTACGAAGGAAGCGAATAGTGCGCCCTCACCCTCGGCGTCGCACCACGATCGGGATCGCGCTTGCCCCGCTCCTGCTCCTGACCGCGTGCTCGGGCTCCTCGGAGAAGGACGCCGAGGACGTCCGCGAGGCGATCGTCGCCAACGCACCGGGCGTCGAGGATGCCATGGTGCGCTACCGCACGGACGTCCTCGCGAACGACCTCGACATCCGGCTCTCCATGCCGACGACCGGCGAGGAGGACGACGCGGCACTCCTGGCCGCCATCGACGCCGCCCTCGACCAGGCCTGGAACGCCTCCGCGTCCGAACCTTCGAGCATCAACCTCGACGTCGTCGTCGCTCCGCTCGTCGACGGAGACCGCATCGGCGACTCCCGCGCCATCGCGATGACGGACAGGGGGATCGACGTCGCCCTCGGCCTGGAGAACGGCACCAACCGGTCCTCGGTGGTCGTCCCCTCGGACGTCCTGGCCGAACGCTACGGCCAGCGGTCCGACACATGAACGTCGATGCACGAGCACTTCTCGCCCTCCTCGGCGGCGCGCGGCGCCGGCCCGCGGCCCACGCGGACGACGCCCTCGCCGTCGCCGTCTGCGCCGCGGACCCCCACGTCGACGAGGCCATGGCCCGGACCCGCGTCTCCCCGTTCACCACGGACGTCGACCTGCGCGTCTACCTGCCAGGGCTCAGCGCCGAACGACCCGACACGATCGTCGAGGTCGTCGAGACATCCGTCCTGGAGGTCTGGCGAGCACGTGCAGGTGGGGTCGACGCCGTCAACGTCGACGTCGTCCTCGGGCACCGGGACGCCGCGGACCGCCTCGGCGACGACCGCGCGATGCGTGTCGCGCCACTGGGATCTGCGCTGGGCCCCGGCGTGCAAGCCTCCTGGAGAAGGCTGACCTTCCCCGAGCACGAGCTGGTGCGGCGCTTCGGTGCCACCCCGCCAGAGGCTGGTCGGTGACGTACCTCGTGGCCCGCCGCCGCCGTCGACGACTCCCTTCCCGCGAGCGGGCCGACGCCTGAACGCCCGTGTACGAGGCCTTCTCGCCCACCGCACCCGGCCCTGAGAACAGAGGCAGACCGACGATGAACACCACCCCGGCCACCACGGCGGCTCCGCAGGAGCCCGTGCCTCCTGCTCCCCTCCCGCAGCTTCGCCTGCGACTGCCCGGGAACTGGTGGCAGGTCCCGTTGCACGACCGCACGGAGGCACGCGCCTCGGTCCGACGACTCGTGGCGGCCCAGGTGGGCCCGGCCGACGACCGCGCGAGCGTGCGGATCGAGTTCGAACGCCGGGTCCTCGGTGCGCTCGACGACGCCATCGGGGGTGACGGCCAGGCGTTCCACGTGGCCCTGTCGATCGTCCCAGGCGTGCCGCTGCCGGTCACGGCGATGGTCTCGCTCCCCGCGCAGCACCTCACGCCTGCGATCGGCACCAGTGCCTCCGCGACCATGGCGATCCTCGAACGCGGCCTCGCGGACCTCACCGAGGGTGGCGCGGACTCCCTGCACCGCTTCACGGCGGGAGCCTCGGAGGTCGCCCGACGCACGCGCAGGCACGTCGTCGCGGACCCGGACAGCGACGAGACCCTGCCGACCGTCGCGGTGGAGTACTGGATGACCGTCCCGGGGACCAAGCGGTTCGTCCTCGTGGCCTTCAGTGCGCCGGCGGGCGAGCTCGAGGAGCCGTTGACCGGGCTCTTCGACCAGATCGTCCGCGTCACGTCGTGGGACTGAGACCCGCTCCGAACAGCCGCCCGGGGACTCGCGTCGCTGGTCCGACGGCTACGACCGGTGGTTCGCGCCGGACATCGAGCTGTTCGTGCGACCGATGAGCCGCCGCACGTGGGTGTCCGAGCCGCGGACGTCACGCACGTCCGACCGCGTCTCCCTCCGGTGGTCGTGCCGCTCGCCGGCGTTGCGGTACCGCCGCCACGTCAGCCAGTAGAAGAGCGGGCCGGCGAGGAGGAGCGCGACGACGGCGACGAGCTTGACGAATCCCTCCTCGCCGGACGAGGACTCGGCGACGACCGTGAGCGTGTCCAGCGCGAGCGCGTGCATCAGAACCCGATCATGACGAAGAGGGCCGCCACGGCCGCCACGGCCTCGACGACGACGGACACCGCGAACAGCCGGCCACGGTTGACCGGGACGGACCCCATGGTCTCCCCCGTCCTCCCGTTGACCGCGACGTAGTGCAGGAGCGACCTCCCGTTCTTACGGACCTCGCGGTAGGAGTACAGCCACACCGGCAGGTAGGCGGCGACCCAGCGCTCGCCCACGACGTCGAGCCGTTGCTGGTCCCAGCGGACGCCGCGGTCGTAGGCGTCGATCATGGCCAGCGCCCGGTACCGGGCGATCTCCTTGGCCTGCGCGAGCGCGGGACCGCGCACGTCGTCGATGTCCGTGTCGCGTCGCTCGGCCGTGAAGCCCGAGAGGTAGTTGGAGTCGTAGCGCACCGCGTTCTCGACGTCGAACGGCAGGATCGCGTTGATGACGTTGTTCGTCCTCGCACCCGCGGTATGGTCCCGCCGGTCAGCGGAGGACTCGATCGTCAGGTCGTCGACGTGCAGGTCGAACTCGCGCACCACGTCGTAGACGTCGAAGTCGTAGCGCCGCTCGTCGCGGTCCTCGCCGTCGGCACCCCTGACCTTGACCGTGTACGACCGCACCAGACGCTCCCCCTGCCCGGCCAGGCGCGCCTCGGCGTTGAGGTCCGCGACGAGGTACGGCATGTAGACGCCGACGACGGTCTCCGGGCTGAACTCCGCGCGGAACGTCTGGTGGGCATAGAACCGCCGCTTGCCGACGAACTCACGGATGCGGGCCACGGCCTCGTCCTTGGGCAGCCGGAACGGCAGCACGACGTCGGGCACCGCGCCGTTGGGGACCTGCTGGTTGACCGACAGCATGTTGCGGCACCAGTGGCACCGCGCCTGGGTACCGTGCGCGGTGTCGACGACGACGTCCGCCCCGCAGGCCGAGCACCGGAACGTGAGGACCTCGTCGGTCGACGGGACGATGTCGGCCGTGCCGGACCCTCCCACGACCCCGCGCAGGGCGCCGATGTCGCCGTCGAGACCGAGGTCGACGAGGCTGCCTGCGTCGGTCCACTCGTACCGGCAGAACCCGCAGCGCAGGTTCCCCGTCGCGACGTTGAGCGAGATCTCGGTCGCCCCGCACCGCGCGCACTTGACCAGGCCGTCCGTCGCGCCCTCGTCGGTGCGGACGACGGTCGGCCCGTCCGGGGTCGGCCAGCCCGCCGCCGGCACGTCGACCGCAGGTGCGTCGGTCGCCGGTAGGTCGGTCGCAGGCACGTCGGCCGAGACCGGCGAGGGAACCTGCGGCGGCGCGACGGGCTCGGGCTGGTGAACGGTCATCGTCGGTCCCTCAGAACCCGAGGACCTTGGCCTTGGCGGCGTCGTAGTCCGCCTGGGTGATGAGGCCCTGGTCGAGCAGCGACTTGAACTGGGTCAGCTTCGCGACGGGGTCGTCAGCGGCCGGGGCAGGCGTGGGCGGCGCAGCGGGCGCCTGCTGGACCGGGGCCTGCTGGACGGGCGCCACGGGCTGCTGCAGCCCGGACATCGCGCCACCCGCGGCGTTCATGCCCATGCCGAGGATCGCCATGTTCGCACCGCCTCCCGCACCGCCCGGGTTCTCCCCCGCGGCCTGGATGCCGCGCGCCGCGGCCTGCTGGAGGAACGAGTTGCCGCGGGCACCGGCGAGCGCGTCGGCCTTCTTGACGTCGCTGAGGAGCGCACGCGTGTCCTCGTCGTACTCGATCGCCGCGAGCGCGACCTTGACGATCGACAGACCACGGTACGAGGTCCACTGGTAGCCCTCCTCGACCGCGCCCGCCAAGGACTGCGCGAAGCCGACCGAGTCGCTCTGGATCCGAGTGATCCGGTTCCCCTTGTCGGGGTCGTTGGTGTAGCTCGAGAAGGCCGCCGCGAGCGAGCCGACGACCTCGGTGAAGAGCTGGCTCGCCGCGTCGTTGTCGAGGTCGGAGAAGTCGAAGACCTTCGCGCTCGCTCCGAGATACGTGAGCGGCACGAACTGCTTGACGAACAGGATGGGGTCGACGATGCGCAGGGAGTAGGTGCCGCGCGTGATCGCGCCGACCTGCGCGCCGAGGTAGGCGTCGTCCCAGTAGATCTCCGACTGCGTGCCGAACCGGTTGTTCGGCAGCTCCTTGAGGTTCACGTAGAAGCCGAGCTGCTGCGACCCGGGCTGCCCGCCGAACTTGAACCGCTCCCACGACGTCGTGATCAGGGGGCTCAGGATGCCGTTGCCGGCGAAGATCGACTGGGAGTTCTGGTCGTCGGACGTGTACAGGTAGCCGCCCGGCTCGGCCACGAAGCCCGTGAGGGCACCGTCCTGGAAGGTCAGGAGCCCGTACCCCTCAGGGACGACGAAGCGGCTCCCGTTGGTGATGATGTTCGCCGAGCCCTTGGTGTTGGCCCCGCGCCCGGCGTTCTGCCCCTGCGCGACGGCCGGGAAGAGCGCCGCGGTCGGCGCGAGGTTCGTCGGCGGCGTCAGGAAGTCCTTCCACTGGTCCGCGAGCGTGCCTCCGAGGGCACCAGCAAAGGCCTTGATGAATCCCATCGAGCTCTCCGTCCGATCGGGCGGACGGCGCCGCGCGTGACCTGTGTTCGTCGCGTCGGGCCGTGTGGGCCCGTCCGCGATCGGCACAGTATCGACTTTCGTTCCGGAACGGAACTATCGGCGAGTTTCCGGCGCATCGGCTCTCACGGACCGGACCGCCGAGGGCGACGCACCCACCCGCCGAGGGTGACCGACCAGTCCGCCGAGGGTGACGCGCCGGATGACAGGATGTTCCCCGTGACCTCCTCCCCCCTCACGGAACCCCTGAAGACCGTCGGCTGGATCCATGTCGTGGACGGGCGGCTGCTCGTCGTCCGCAGCCGGGACAACGACCTGTTCTTCATGCCGGGCGGCAAGCTCGATCCCGGCGAGAGCGACGAGCAGGCCCTGGTCCGGGAGATCGAGGAGGAGCTCGGCGTGCTGCTCGACCCGGCCACGGTGAGGTCCGGGTTCGTCGCCGAGGCGCCCGGTCACGGCCTGGGCGGGCGGCTCGTGCGCATGCACTGCCTCTACGCCGCGCCGCTCCCCGGGTCCCCCGAGCCTGCTCCCCGTGCCGAGGTCGGCGAGCTCACCTGGGTCGGCGCGCAGGACGCGCACCGGGTGCCGCCCGCGGGCCGGATCGTGCTGGAGCGTCTGGCGGCGACCGGAGAGCTCGCGGCCTGACCTGCGGTGCCGGCCGAGCGCGCTCAGCGGCCGGCGCACACCTCGTCGCGGTCCGGCACGTCGGCACCCAGGATCGCCGCCTCCGCGTCGGCCACCACGGCCGAGGCCTCCTCGCGGGCCGCGGCCAGCGCCGACGCCCGTGCCGCGACGATCGCGTCGTGCAGCTCGGCGTGCACGCGGCGCCGGACGGAACGGGCGAGCGCCTCGGTGTCTGCGTCGTCGACCTCGCCGCCCGCGGCCCGACGCTCGGCCACACGTTCGGCGACCTCGGCCGCGATGCGCCGGTCGGCGTCGTCGAGCAGCGCGACGACGGCCGTGTCGGCCGCGCGCCCCAGGCGCGTCTCCTCGAAGTCCTGCGTCGCACGGTCGACGATCGTCCGGGCCTGCCCGACGACGAGCGACCCCAGGGCGGGTGAGTGCGCCTTGAGGGAGGCCAGGTCGTAGAGCAGGACACCGTCGAGGTCGGCGACCCGTGGGTCCACGTCGCGGTGAAGGGCGAGGTCGAGGACGACCATGGGCCGGTGCGGCGCCTCGTCGCCGGCGGCCTCCGCGGCGCGGGACCGGGCGCGGACCACCGCGGCGGCGTCGAGCACGTGGCCCAGCGCGTCACCGCCGCCGACGAACATGTCACCCTCGGTCAGAGTCTCGTCACCTCCGGCGACCAACAGGTCGCCCTCGGCGGGCCGCGCGTCGCCCTCGGCACCCGATCCGGTCACCGTCGGCGCACCAGCAGCACCGCCAGCACCAGCCCCGGCACCACCCGCACCAGCCAGCGCCCGCCCCCGCGCACCGCTGCACGACACGACGAGGTCGGCGTCCTCGAGGGCCTCCACCAGGTCGGTCACGGCAACGACGCCGCGGTCGGCCGCGAACTGCTCGGCGCGCCCGGACCCCGAGTACACGCGGACGTCGTCGCACCCGCGGGCCCGCAGCGCCGCGAGCGACGCCCCGGCGTACGACCCGGTGCCGATGAGCACGGCTCGGACCTGGCGCCACGGCGGCAGCTCGGCGCTCGCGAGGTCGAGCCCGAGGGACACGACGGACCGGCCGTTGCCTCCGAGCGTCGTCTCGTTGCTGATCTTCTTGGAGGTCCGCGACGCGGTCTGGAAGAGGAGCTCGAGCGTGGACGACGTCACGCCGCCCTCGCGTGCTTCCTCGAGGGCGCGCTTGACCTGTCCGGCGATCTCCCGCTCGCCCACGACCATCGAGTCGAGGCCGGCGGCGACCTCGAAGAGGTGGGCGGCGACGTCGGGCCCCGTGCGGGTGGAGAACGCGCGGACGGCGACGTCCTCCGCGACGCCGGACGCGGCGGCCACGAGGCGCGCGACCTCTCGCGACGCGTGCTGCACGCCCCAGCCGTCGACGGGCGACTCGACGTCCAGGTACACCTCGAACCGGTTGCACGTCGAGACGACGACGGCACCGGTGATCGCTTCGCAGGTCGCGACGGCCGCACGCCCGACCGACCCGGCCCCGGTGGACAGGAGCTCGAGGGTGGACATGTCCAGCTCGTGGTGACTTGCAGTCATCGACAGGAGAACCACAGTGCTCCGATTCAATCACCGCGTCGGGCACAAGGCAGAATCGGTTCTTGTGACGTTCACCGCGCTTTCCGACAACCACCCTCTCGTCGACGGTCGGACGACGAATTCCTCGCTCGTGCGCGCATTGCGCGGCGAGCGACCGGAGACCACCCCCGTGTGGTTCATGCGACAGGCCGGGCGGTCGCTGCCCGAGTACCGCGAGCTGCGCCAGGGCGTCGGCATGCTGGACTCGTGCCTGCGCCCGGACATGGCGAGCGAGATCACGCTCCAGCCGGTGCGCCGGCACGGCGTGGACGCGGGGATCTTCTTCTCGGACATCGTGATCCCGCTCAAGCTCGCGGGGGTCGAGGTCGACATCGTCCCGGGGGTCGGCCCGGTCATGGGCCAGGCGTACCGCACGCCCGACGACGTCGCGCGCCTCGTCGAGCACGAGCTCACCCCGGAGTCGCTCGCCCCGGTGACGGAGGCGGTCGCGCTCACGGTCGCGGCGCTCGGGTCGACGCCTCTCATCGGGTTCGCAGGGGCGCCGTTCACGCTCGCGGCGTACCTGGTCGAGGGGCGGCCGTCGCGCGACCACCTCGCGGCGCGCACCCTGATGCACGCGGACCCCGAGTCGTGGGCGCGGCTCACGGCGTGGACGGCGCAGATCACGGGTGCGTTCCTGCGCGCTCAGGTCCTGGCGGGGGCCAGCGCTGCCCAGCTGTTCGACTCGTGGGCGGGGAGCCTGTCCCTGGAGGACTACCTCGCGGGCGCCAAGCCGGGCAGCACGGTCGCGTTGTCGCAGGTCAGCGACCTGGGCGTGCCTGCGATCCACTTCGGGACGGGCACGGGGCACCTGCTGGGCGCCATGCGTGACGCCCTGACGGAGGCCGGCGTGACGCACCCGACCGTGGGGGTCGACTACCGCACGCCGCTCGACGAGGCCGCCGCGGCGCTCGGCGGGTACGTGCCGGTGCAGGGCAACATCGACCCGGCGCTGCTCGCGGCGCCGTGGCCCGTGCTCGAGGCGCACGTCCGCGACGTGCTGCGTCGTGGCGGCGCGGCGCCAGGGCACGTCGTGAACCTCGGCCACGGGGTGCCGCCCGAGACGGACCCGACGGTCCTGACCCGGGTGGTCGAGCTGGTCCATTCCGTCCGGAACGGGTCAGAACCTGCGTGACCTCTGCGTCACGCACGGTCTGACACACCCTCGCAGCGGGGGCACACTTGACGTGTGCACCCCGTTGCTGATGGATCGTCCGGCCCTTCCTCGTCGTCCGACGCCACGTCCGACGCCTCCTCTCACGGCTCGTTCGACGCCGTGGTCGTCGGCGCCGGCATCGCCGGTCTGACCGCCGCGCGCACGTTGCGCCGCCGCGGTCTGCGGGTCCTCGTCCTGGAGGCGGCCGACCGCCCGGGCGGACCTGTGCACGGCGACAAGCTGGGCTCGACGGGGCTGTCCGTCGACGTGGGTGCGGAGTCCTTCGCGGCGCGCGGTTCCGCCGTGGGCGACCTGGTCACCGACCTGGGCCTGACGGTCGTCGAGCCTGCACCGCTCGGCGCCTGGGGCTACGCCGCGAGCCGCGCCTTCCCGCTGCCGAAGGCCGGGATCATGGGCATCCCGGCCCATCCGTTCGCGGCCGACGTGCGGCGTGCGGTGGGTTGGCCAGGTGCTCTGCGGGCCGGGCTGGACCGGGTCAAGCCGCGCCGCTGGGTCGACGAGGAGAACCTTGAGACGTTCGCGCGCTCGCGCCTGGGGCGCCGTGTCGCGGAGCGCCTCGTGGCGCCGGTCGCCGCGGGGGTGCACTCGGCGCCGCTCGAGCGTCTCGACGTCGACGCGGTCGCTCCTGGCCTGCGCGAGGCCTACGCCCGGGAGGGTTCGCTGACGCGTGCGGTCGCGGCGATGCGCGCGCAGGCGCCGGCGGGCTCGGCGGTGCGCGGCATCGAGGGCGGCATGCACCGCCTGGTCGAGGAGCTCACGCTCGCCGTGACGAGCGAGGGGCCCGACGGCGCCGCTCCGGCCGGGAGCACCGGCCCGGCAGGGGTGCTGCTCACGCGCCACGAGGTGGTGGACCTGAGCCGGTCCACGGACGGGGGCTGGACGGTCCAGGTCGAGACCCTGGGGGGCCCGGCGACGTTCCGGGCGCCGCGCCTGCTCGTGACGACGCCCGCGGTCGTGGACCTGGTGTCGCCGCTCGCGGGCCGCACGGCCGACCCGGTCCCGGACCCCGAGCCGGGTGCCGACATCCGGCTCATGACGTTGCTGCTCGAGGCCCCAGCGCTCGACGCGGCCCCGCGCGGGAGCGGCCTGCTGGTCGCCCCGAAGCCGCGCACGTGGTCGACGCGCGACGAGAACCACCGGGCGGGTGCGCACGACCCGGTCCAGGCCAAGGCCTTGACCCACTCGACCGCGAAGTGGCCGTGGCTGGCCGCCCGGGTGACGGACGCCGTCGGGCCGGGGAACCACGTGGTGCGCCTGAGCTACGGGCGCATCGGGGAGACGGTCGAGCCGGCGCTCGACCAGGTGGTCCGCGACGCCTCGGTGCTGCTGGGCGTGGACCTGGAGGGCAAGGTGCGCGAGCACCTGTCGACGCGGTGGAACGGGTCGCTCCCGCCGCCCACGCCCGTGTACCGGCGTGAGGTCGCGGCGTTCGTGGAGCGGGTGTCGCACGTCGACGGCCTGGGGGTCACGGGCGGGTGGATCGCGGGCACGGGCCTCGCGGCGATCGTGGGGCACGCGCAGGAGTCCGCCGAGCAGCTCTGAGCAATTCTCGCGTCGGCGACATTTCCCGACGTGCTGACAATTCGTCTCTTTGTCATGACTTCATGTCAGGTCGATGTCACTCGGTGGACAATTCCCCGGAAATCCGCACCGGACGGGTCCACGCGCATTTCGACTTCACCGCCCGGCAGAGGACACTGGAAGCGTGAGCATTCGTGTCGGAACCCGTGGCAGCGCCCTCGCGACGACCCAGACGGGTCTCGTCGCCAGGCGCATCGAGACCCTGACCGGGCAGCCGGTCGAGATCGTGCGCATCCGCACCGAGGGCGACGTCCGCACCGGCTCGCTCGCCCAGATGGGCGGCACCGGGGTGTTCGTAGCCGCGCTGCGCGAGGCGCTGCTCGACGGCCGCTGCGACGTCGCCGTGCACTCCCTCAAGGACCTCCCGACCGGCGCGGCCGAGGGCCTGACCCTCGTGACGCCCGAGCGGGAGAACCCCCGCGACGTCCTGTGCGCGCGCAACGGCTGGACGCTGGAGACCCTGCCGCGCGGCGCCAAGGTCGGCACGGGCTCGCCCCGCCGCGCGGCCCAGCTCCTCGCGGTGCGCCCGGACCTCGACGTGCGCGACATCCGCGGCAACGTCGACACCCGCCTCGCACGGGCGCTCGGCCCCGACGCCGACCTCGACGCCGTCGTCCTCGCGTACGCCGGGCTCTCACGGCTCGGCCGCCTCGACGCGGTCTCCGAGGTCATCGACGTGCGCGTCATGGCCCCCGCCCCCGGGCAGGGGGCCCTGGGCGTCGAGGTGCGGACCGCGGACCTCTCGCCGCTGTCCTCGTTCGACCTCCGGCCCGACGGCGCCACGGACCGCCCGCTCGACCTCGCCGACGTCGTCGCGGGCCTCGACCACCTCCCGACCCGCCTCGCGGTCCTCGCCGAGCGCGCGCTCCTCGCACGCCTCGAAGCAGGCTGCGCGGCGCCCGTCGGCGCGCACGCCGTGGTCGAGGACGACGAGATCCGGCTCGCGGCGGTCGTCGCCCGGCTCGACGGCGGGCAGGTCCTCACGCACTCGGCACGGGTCGCCCTGCCGTCGCCCGCGGGTGCTGCGGGCCGGGCCGCCGCGGGCTCTACGAGCGCTGTCCGTTCGTCGGCCGAGGCGCACGACACCGCCGTCGCGACCGACGCGCTCGCCGGCGGCCTCGGGATCCAGGTCGCCGACGCGCTGCTGGCCGCCGGTGCCGCCGACCTCGCGCCGCTGCGCGCGACCGGGCCCGGGGCCACGACCGACTCGCTGTGGGCGCCGGGCACCGCGCCCTCGGCCGACACTCAGGGCTCGGACGGCGAGGCCCCGGTCGGCGGCACCGACGCCCCCGTGGGCCCGGAGCAGCGCTGATGCCTGGACGCCTGCGCGACCCGCAGCGCGGACGTGACCTGCCGCCCGCGCCTGCGCGCCCGGCAGCGGACGCCGCAGGTACAGCGGACGCCACGGACCCCGAGCTGCTGGCCGGTACCACCGTCCTCCTCCCGCGTTCCCCCGAGCGCGCCGCCCCCCTCGCGGCGCGGCTGCGCGCCCAGGGTGCGACCGTGCTCGTGAGCCCCGCGATCGAGCGCGCCCCCATCGAGGACACGTCCGAGATGGACGCCGCCGTGGCGGGCCTCGCGGGCTTCGCGTGGGTCGTGGTCACGAGCGTCAACGCGATCGACGAGCTGACCGCGAGCGCCGCACGCCGGGGCGTCTCGCTCGCCGACCTGTCGGCACGTGCCAGGTCCGGGGACGACGCCGGTCCTGCCACCCGTTGGGCGGCCGTCGGGCCGGCGACGCGACGCGCGCTGGAGGCCGCAGGCATCCGGGTCGACCTCGAGGCGAGCGTGAACTCGGCGCGCGGGCTGCTCGCGGCGTTCGACCGGCTGGCCGAAGCACACCGGGACGGAACCTCGGCCACACCGGACGGCAAGGCCACCGACGCGACGCAGCGCGTCCTCCTCCCCCAGGGCGACCTCGCGAAGCCCGCGATGGCCGACGGCCTGCGCGCCCGCGGCTGGGACCCGCACGTCGTGACCGCGTACCGGACCGTCTCGCACGCGCTCTCCTCGCAGGTCGTGGACGCGTGGCGCACGGGCGAGGTCGACATGGTCGTGCTGACCTCGGGCAGCGTCGCGCGCGAGGTCGCGGCCCAGCTCGGCGCGGACCCGCGCGTCGCGGGCGTCGCGATCGGCGAGCCGACGGCGGAGGCCGCGCACGCCGTCGGGCTGCGGATCGACACGGTGGCCGAGAAGGCGACCGACGACTCCCTGGCGGAGGCCGTGCTGCGCGTCGCCGCCCACCTGTCAGAACCTCGTCCTGACGACTCATCCCCGACAGAAGGCAGGAACCACCCGTGATCCGTCCCCGCCGCCTGCGCTCGACCCCGCAGATGCGCCGGCTCGTCGCAGAGACCCGGCTGCACGCCGCCGACCTCGTGCTCCCCCTGTTCGTCAAGGAGGGCCTGTCCGAGCCCAAGCCGCTCGGGTCCATGCCGGGCATCGTGCAGCACACCGAGGAGAGCCTCGCAGGCGCCGTCGCGCAGGCGACCGCGGCCGGGCTGGGCGGCGTCATGCTGTTCGGCATCCCCGCGCACCGCGACGCGACCGGATCGCAGGCCGACGCCCCCGACGGCATCCTCAACCGCGCGATCCGCATCGCGCGCGACGCCGCCCGGGACGCCGCCGCCGGCACAGGCCGTCCCGCCCCCGTCGTCATGGCCGACCTGTGCCTCGACGAGTTCACCGACCACGGCCACTGCGGGGTGCTCACCCCCGCTGGCGAGGTCGACAACGACGCGACCCTCGTCCGCTACGCCTCGATGGCACTCACCCAGGCCGAGGCGGGCGCGGAGGTCGTGGCGCCGTCGGGCATGATGGACGGCCAGGTCGCCGTGATCCGCGAGGCCCTCGACGACGCCGGGCACGCGGGCGTGAGCATCCTGGCGTACAGCGCCAAGTACGCGAGCGCGTTCTACGGGCCGTTCCGCGAGGCCGTCGACTCGACGCTCCAGGGCGACCGCCGCACCTACCAGATGGACTCCGCGAACTTCCGCGAGGGCCTGCGTGAGGCGGACCTCGACCTGGCCGAGGGCGCCGACATGGTCATGGTCAAGCCCGCGGGCTCGTACCTCGACGTGCTCGCGGCCGTGGCCGAGCGCAGCGACGTCCCCGTGGCGGCGTACCAGGTCTCGGGCGAGTACGCGATGATCGAGGCGGCCGCCGCGAACGGCTGGATCGACCGGCGCGGCGCCGTCCTGGAGTCCGTGCTCGGCATCAAGCGTGCGGGCGCCGACATCGTCCTGACCTACTGGGCCCTCGAGATCGCAGAATGGATTCGGTGACACCGATGACCATCCACCCGACCGGTTCGCCGCTGCGCGCGACCACCCTCCACGACAACCACGAGGCGTTCGTGCGCGCCCAGGGCGCGATCCCGGGCGGCGTGAACTCGCCCGTGCGGGCCTACGGCTCGGTCGGCGGCGACCCGCGGTTCATCGCGAGCGCGCGCGGCGCGTACGTCACGGACGTGACGGGCCGCGAGTACGTGGACCTCGTGTGCTCGTGGGGTCCCGCGCTGCTCGGCCACGCGCACCCCGCGGTCGTCGCCGCGGTCCAGGACGCCGCCGCGCGCGGCCTGTCGTTCGGCGCCCCGACGCTGGGCGAGGTCGACCTCGCGGAGGAGGTGCGCCGTCGGGTCCCTGCCGCCGAGCGCGTGCGCCTCGTCTCGACGGGCACCGAGGCGACCATGACCGCGGTGCGCCTCGCGCGCGGCGTCACGGGCCGCAACCTGCTCGTCAAGTTCGCGGGCTGCTACCACGGGCACGTCGACGCGCTGCTCGCCGAGGCGGGCTCGGGCGTCGCGACGCTCGCCCTGCCCGGGTCGGCCGGCGTGACCGAGGCCAGCGCGGCCGAGACCCTGGTCCTGCCGTACAACGACCTCGAGGCCGTCGAGCGCGCGTTCACCGAGCGCGGCTCGGAGATCGCCGCGGTCATCACCGAAGCGGCCCCCGCGAACATGGGCATCGTGCCGCCCGGCCCGGGTTTCAACGAGGGCCTGCGTCGCATCACGGCCGAGCACGGCGCGCTGCTGATCCTCGACGAGGTCCTCACGGGCTTCCGCGTGGGGCCGAGCGGCTGGTGGGGCCTGGAGTCGGGTGCAGCCGCGGCGGGCGAGCAGCCCTCGTACACGCCCGACCTGTTCACGTTCGGCAAGGTCGTCGGCGGCGGCATGCCCGTCGCGGCCCTGGGTGGCCCGGCCGTGATCATGGACCAGCTCGCGCCGCTCGGCCCGGTCTACCAGGCGGGCACCCTGTCCGGGAACCCGGTCGCGGTCGCAGCGGGGCTCGCGACACTGCGCCTGGCCGACGACGCCGTGTACGCCCGCGTCGACCACGTCGCCCAGGTCGTGGGCGACGCCGCGAGCGCGGCCCTCACCGCCGAGGGCGTCCCGCACGCCCTGCAGCGATCGGGAAACCTGTTCTCGATCATGTTCGGCGACTTCGCCGCCGCGGCCGGGGTGCGTACCTACGCGCAGGCCCAGGCGCAGGACGTGTTCCGGTACAAGCCGTTCTTCCACGCGATGCTCGAGGCGGGGGTCAACCTGCCGCCGTCGGTCTTCGAGGCGTGGTTCGTGTCGTCCGCGCACGACGACGCAGCGGTCGAGCGCATCCTCGCCGCGCTCCCGGCCGGGGCGAGGGCCGCAGCGCGCGCCCAGCGCTAGCCCCCCGCACGAGGTGAGGGTGCCCGGCGGGGTGAGCGGCGCCGTCGGGCACTTTCCTC
>NZ_JBHUAD010000048.1:0-21842 GCF_042789955.1 Oerskovia sp. NPDC056781 | reverse complement strand
GGCTCCCCCCAGGGGGAGCCGGCGCGACGCCGCGCGAGCGCGTACCACGCCGTGCCGACGCGGAGCATGCGCTCGTGCCTCGACCCGCGGAACCGGCGCCCGCACGGAACGTTCATGTCCGCGCAGACACCCAGCAGTCAGGCCTCGACATCTCCCGCGTGGAGCTCTGCTCGCACCGTGGCCAGGAAGTCGTCCTCACGTGGGCTCACGTGCCCTGGTCCCCAGTCGACACGAGTGACTCGCACACCGTCCCCGAGACGAAGCTCTGCCACGTCGTCCAGGAAAGGCTTCGCGTGCCGCGCGAGGTGATGGCCATCCTTCTCGTTGATGACGTAGGAGACGCGAGGTCTCGCACCCGAGCTTCGATAGCGGTCGACGACGGAGAGCCGCTCAGAGCTGATGCTGTCGTACGAGCCGCCCACACCGAAGGTGGTCGCCAGAGCTGCCTCCGCCCACCGTGCGTGATAGCGCCGGATGTCTGTCTGAGGGTTGAACACCACCGCCGTGGCCTCGGGCATCAGCGCGCCGAGCTGCAGGGCGGCGAACCCACCTCCGGACGAACCTACGAGCACCGCTCGGCGACAGCCCAGCGTCTTCATGGTTGCCCGCACCGCCCGCGCCAGCTCGGGAACCAGGTCCAGCGTGGCCGAACCGAGATACCACCCCAAGCCCAGCGACGGGCTCAGATCAAGGGTGGGATCTGCGACGACCATGAACGGAGCACCCAGCTTCGAGAGGGATCTCGCTCTCTCGAACCTCGGTTGGGTCGTCCGGTTGCGGTCGATCGCTCCGTTGAAGGCGACCACGAGCGTGTCGCCGACGGCGCGGTCGACGAGGAAGGGCAGGGCGTAGGATCCGGTCTCGACGACGTGCACGCTTCGCCCGTCGAGATCCCTGATCCTCTCGGGCATGCGCGGATACGACACCGTCGCCAGCTGCTGATCGAAGAACGCGTCCGTGACGACGCTCTCCGAGGTGTCGAACCCAGCCCGTGTCCTCGACTGCCCCCCTCCGTCGGACGACGACCCCGTGCTCCGCTCGATGTCGCGAAGCGTGGCTAGGGCACCGTGGTCGATGCCCGCTGCGACGCGGTCACGCAACGTGCTGACGACCTGGGCACGGCGCTGAGCTGACGCCGCTTCCCAGAGGGTGGCGCGAGCATCCGCGACCTCCTTCTCGACGGCCAGCACGTCCGCGGACTCGACCGCCCGCTGGTCAGGACCGGAGGAAACCGTGGTGACGGCCTTCACAGGACCGGTCTCGGTGGTGGTCACCTCACCGAAGGAGACGGATTGCTTTCCTGGCACGACCCACAGGCTGGTGCCGCGGCCTTCCAGCACGAAGGCGGCCTCACCGCCGGGCGCCACCACGGACCTCACGCTCGCCGACGCGGTACGCACCGGCATGATCGCCGTGACGATGCGGAACCGAGCACCGGTTCGCGCTGCCTTGACCAGGTGGGTGGCTACCCGCTTGTTCCAACCGGTCGAGACCCACCCTTCGAACGGAGCCTCACCCCCGACCTCCACATCGATCTGAGGCCGAGTCCCACCCCAGGCGATGGTCGACACGCGGGACTTGCCCATCGTGGTCTCGAGCCGCCCCTTGTGCAACGAGACGACGGATGAGGGGTTCAGGTGCCAGCGCGTCTCAGCCGTCACCTCGTCGGTCGACGCGACCTGGTCGATGCAGAGAATCGACTCCAGCGTCCGGGAGAAGAAGACTCGACGTTCGTGTCGAACGCCCTTGTAGCCGGTGTCCAGCAGGACGAGATAGTCGTAGTCCGACGTCGACTCGGCATGCACGAGCTCCACCACGGATCGAGGGTCGTACTTCACCCCCTTGACGTGAAGGACGTTGTGCCCGAGCCTGCTCAGCACGTACTGACGCATTGCGCTGCGGGTGTAGGCGTCCTTGCCGGAGTCCAGCAGCACCGGGTGGCCGTTGGCGAAGTAGGTGATCGCACCGCCGTCTGGATGTCCGTGGACCGAGTCGGCGGGACCGAAGCGGAGCGAGTAGAAGGTCTCGTCCCTCATCGCCCGGCTGGTCTCCCCCCACCCGGTCCTCCCGAAGACGTAGCCTGCCTCGTACAGCTTCGTCAGCTCTGAGGGTGGAGTGCCCTGAGCGCCCGCTGTCGACACGTACTCCGTGTAGGGGGAGTCCAGGGGGCCCGGACCCCCCGGCGCGGTGTCGCCGATCACCTCGTACTTGCCGTCGGGCCGAGTCGCGTGCGCCAGGCTGAGTGCCGTCTTGTCCAGCGCGGACCTGACGAAGTCCGAGGCGATTCCTTCTCGCTCCAGACGTTCCTGGATCGCGCGCGACCACCGGTAGTTGAGATCCCAGTAGCCGATCGCCCCTTCCTCGTTCACCCCTTGCGCATCGAAAGCCTGCGCGAAGTAGCCGCGCATCCTCTCGACCCCCAGCGAGGTCCAGGCCGTGTTGCTCAGTGCCGAGCCGAGCAGGACCAGCGACACGTGCTGGTGCAACGCATGGTTGGCATGGCCGAGGTTCTTCTCGTCCGACAGGTACTCGGCGTGTTCCTCGAGCGACTCCAGCAACCAGTCCGGATCGTGGATGTAGGGCAGCCCGAGCAGCATGGTGTGGGCGCGCATGGCGTCGACCATGTCGCTCCAGGGCCAACGATTCGCAGGAGCGGACTGCGGATTCATGGCGATCCACGACTTCGTGTGGTGCTGCCAGAGCCCCATTCCCTCGTCCTGGCCGAGAGCTGCACTACGGCGCAGGGGATCGAGCCAGCGCAGCATGTGGAGCTGCGCCATCCAGTTGCGCTGATCAAACGGGTCTTCGGACCAGTCGAACGACTCGGGGATCGTCCACGCGGGGTGCGGAGAGAGCTCGATGATCCCTGCCTTGAGGTCCTGGACGAGCTTCGCGTCCTGGGCCGTGGCATCGAACTTGGCCCCGAACGCCTGCCTCAGGGCCACGGTCCGGGCTTGCTCGATCAGGTGATTCGAGAATCTTGGCATGGCTACGTCATCCTTGACGACGGGTTCATCGAGAGCTCCTCGTAGATCGAGGAGACCCTGTCGGCGAGTGACGACCAGTCCCGTTCGGTCTCCACCCACTTGCGCGAGGTTTCGCCGAGCTGGGCGACGAGTGCCGGGTTGTCGAGCAGGGTCTCGATGACCCTCGTCAGGTCACCGACGTCTCCCTTGGTGTGGAGCAGCCCGTTCACGCCGTCGTCGATGATCTCGGCCAGCGCACGCACGTCCGAGGCCACGACGGCCTTCCCCATCGCCATGGCCTCGAAGGGCTTCAGCGGCGAGACCAGTTCGCAGACGGGAAGGGGGAGCCGCGGGAAGGGGGCGATGTCGACCAAGGAGTAGTAGCGCTCGACGTCGGCGTGCGGGACCCGACCCGTGAAGGTGACCACTCGTCCCAGGACCCCAAGGTCCTCCGCGAGCGACTCGAAGGCTTCCTTCTCGGCGCCGTCCCCCACGATCAGGAGGTGGAAGTCGTCTCGGCGCACGTCGAGTGCCGCGACCGCTCGGACGAGCATGTCCAGCCCCTCGTAGTCGAGGACCGATCCGATGTAGCCGATGACGGTCTTGCCGTCGAGGCCGAGCTCCTTGGCGAGCTCCTCGTCACGCTCGAGGGGGGTGAAACGGCGGGTGTCGACCCCGTTCGGCACGACGTGGATCTTGTCCTCGTCGACACCGCGTTCGATCATCTCGTCACGCAGGCCCTGGGTGATCGTGATGACCCTGTCGGCGCCACGCGCGGCGTCGGCCTCCATCCGCTTCACGTAGCGGTACATGCCCGAGTCGTGCCACTCGGGGTTGCGCGATGCTCGGGTGACCTCCCAGAGCCCCCGCACCTCGTAGACCGACGGTATGCCCAGGGTTCGAGCAGCCTCGACCGCCGTCAGACCGTTCCAGTGGTTCGATGCGGCGTGGATGAGGAACGGCCGCTCCTCGACCGCCAGACCTCGTACCGCTTCCGCGTACTGTGCGACGTAGTCGGTGATGGGGTTCTTGAGCCAACGTCCCTGCTCGGTCGTCAAGCGCTGGTAGGTCACGCCGTCGATCTCGTCCTGGAACGGGATCGACTCGAGCTCGTCGTGCCCCGGGGAGTCGAACGGGAATCCGAGACGTGTGACGCCCCGCATCTCCCACCGCTCGCTGAGCTGCCGCAGGAGACCGTGGGACCTCGTCGCGTATCCCGCCGAGTTGTAGGGCAGCGAGTTGTGAAGGAGGTAGAGCACGCGCTCGGAACGGGCCTCGAACGACGGCGAAGAAGCGCGAGGACTGAAGGGGAACCCCTTCTTGGTGAGCTGGTAGTTGTTCGGAGCGCCGGCACCGTCGGCACTCGCACGACGTTCCAGCTCCCGACGCACGTCTTCCTTCACCCGAAGCCCCCAGCCGTCGACCGGTCGCGCGCGGAGGTACTGGTCCACGAGTCGGTCCGCTCGCCGGAGCTGTCCTCGCGTGACGTGGCGACGGACCGCGCGGCGGACCGCCACGACCGTCACGTCGTTCGGCTCCTGCGACGACAGGATCTCCACGGCGCGGTCCACCTTGCCGACGGCGAGCGCATGGATCAGGGTCGCCTCCCGCTGCTCCGTCTCGCTGAGCGTGCCCAGCGCGCCGCCGGGATAGGAGCCGAGCTCCCTCTCCTCGAGGTACAGGCGCGCGGCGCCACGAGCCACGGGGTCGTTGCTCCCTGCAAGGACCTGGATGCCCGCGACGTGACGTGCAGGGATGAGGATGTCGACCGCACCCCGCTGCACGCCTGGCCGGCTCGGCAGCACCTCGACGAGCCGGTCGTGCGCACGCGTGACCAGCTTCGAGGACCGGTCCTTGTTCCGTACGAGCTCGGCGAGCAGCTCGATGGCGTCAAGGTGCCAGGGGCGCAGGTCCAGGGCCGACTTGATCGCGTCGAAGGCGATGTCGGACTGGCCCACCTCGATCGACCTCTGGCCGTAGAGGTACCAGAGGTCAGCACGCCCCGACTCGAGGAGGAGCGCACGTCGCAGGTGGTCGAGCGAACGCGAGGTCTTCCCCGCGTTCCACGACTCCTTGGAGTGCTCGATGAGCGTCTCCACGTCCTCGTCCAACAGCGTGCGCTGCGGCTCGATCGCGCGCGCGACCCGCGACCGGACGACATCGACCTTCGTTCGGTTCACGCGTTCGTCGCCTTGCCTGCCATGCCGCGCGTGTCGATCAGGACCGCGCTCGCCTCGGCGAGGAACTCGTTGTCGACGAACTGGTCGTGGTCCACCAGCAGCACCGAGACGTCGGCGCGCTTCGTCGCGTCCTCGATCGACACGAGCTCGACGTTGCGGCGGTTCGCCAGCTCCTGCGGCAGCTCCTCGATGTGCGGCTCCACGACGAGGATCGTCGCGCCTGCCATCTCGTCGGCGAGCTGAGCGACGATCTTGCGCGCCGGTGACTCGCGGAGGTCGTCGATGTTCGCCTTGAAGGCCAGGCCGAGGGTCGAGATCGTAGGGTTCGCGATGGTGCCCGCGGCGGCACGAACCTTCTCGATGACCCACTGCGGCTTCGCGTCGTTGACCTCGCGGGCCGTGCGGATGAGACGAGCCTCCTCGGGAGCCGCGTCGACGATGAACCAGGGGTCCACCGCGATGCAGTGTCCGCCGACACCCGGGCCGGGCTGCAGGATGTTCACGCGCGGGTGGTGGTTCGCGAGGCGGATGAGCTCCCAGACGTCGATGCCCAGGTTGTCACTGATCACCGAGAGCTCGTTGGCGAAGGCGATGTTCACGTCGCGGAACGAGTTCTCGACGAGCTTGGCCATCTCGGCCGTCACCGCGTCCGTCAGGAGGATCTCCCCCTGGCAGAACACCTGGTAGAGGTCGCGAGCGCGCTCGGCGGCCTCGACCGTCAGCCCGCCGACGATCCGGTCGTTGGTCACGAGCTCGATCATCACGCGACCGGGCAGGACGCGCTCCGGACAGTGCGCGACGTGGATGACAGGGCGATCTCCGGAGCCGTCCAGGCTCAGGTCGGGTCGAACCTCGAGGATCCAGTCCGCCATCCGCTGCGTCGCTCCAGGAGGGGACGTCGACTCGAGGATCAGCAGCTCGCCGCCCTGCAGCTGGGGCGCGATCGCTCGAGCCGCGGCCTGGATGTACGACAGGTCCGGCTTCATGCCGTCCGTGAAGGGCGTGGGCACCGCCACGATGAACGCATCCGCCGGCGCCGGCGTGAGCGCCGCGCTGAGCTTGCCCTGCGTCACGGCCCCCGCGACGTAGGTCGCCAGATCGGGCTCGACGAAGGGGACGTCACCACGGTTGACCGCGTCGACGGTCCGCTGGCTGATGTCCACACCCAGGACCGTGACGTCCTGTGAAGCCAGGATCGCGGCCGTGGGGAGGCCGATGTATCCCAGACCGATCACCGCGACAGAGCTGATGCCCATGGTGTTCCCGTTCTCCCTGCTCAGAAAAGGACGTGCGAGTCCGCACGCCCGTAGAACTGCACCTCGCCGCTCGCAAGCAGCTCGGCGTCGGACACCGTCCAGGTGTGCGCACCGGACCCGGAGCGCACCTGGACGAAGTTGAAGCGGTCTGCCGAGTAGACGCGGGCTCCCGCGTCGACGGCGTCCCGAAGGAAGGCAGAGTCCTCGCCGCGGCGAACGTCCTGGAACGGAGTCGTCGCCACGAGGTCTCGCCGGGCGACGATCGTCGGTCCCATCACCCGGTCGGTGAACCGGCGCTCACGATCCGCGAACCGCAGCAGCGTAGCGTCCATGCCCTCGACGTACATGTAGTGCGCCTGCTTGCCCACGACCTCGGCACCGCTGTACACCATGGCGTACAGCTGGTCGGAGAGGTACTGCGCCCCGTACAGGTCGTCGTCGTCCATCTTGGCGACGACGTCGCCGTCTGCGGCGGCGACGAGCCGGTTGAGGCAACCGCCGAGCGGGACCTCGGAGCCGGCCGTCAGGAGGACCAGCTCCTCGACACCGGCTTCCTTGGCGCGCACCCGCAGGTCTGCCTCGTCGACCTCGAACCCGTGGGTCAGCAGAGCCAGCTGGAGCCCCACGTCCTCCTGGCTGCCGACCATCCGCAGGACGTGGTCGAGCTGGTGGGGCCGGTTGGTCGAGACCAGGGCCGTGACCGTCGCACGCGGCAGCACCGGAGAGCCGGCCAGACCGACGCTGTGCAGGACGCTCTGCACGCGCGCGCCGTAGGTGTGCTCTCGCCAGATCCTGCGCTGGCCCAGGTGCGTGGCACGATCACGCAGCTCCGCCGATCGCACGAGGGCCCGGACCGTGTCCGCGGCCTCCGCCCGGTCCGCGACCACGAAGACCTCGTCCGCCGGGAAGAGCTCGCCGATCGCTCGACTCGACGTCGTCACCACCGGCGTGCCGCAGGCCGTGATCTCGAAGACCCGGCGAGCGCACATGCTCGGGGAGCCCACGATCGAGTTCACGTTGAGGAACACCTTGTACTCGCGGTACGCGGTCAGCATCCGCTCGTAGTCCAAGGACCCGACGACACGGCCCGCCAGCGGCTCCGGGAACTGGTAGTTCGGGTCCCCGCCCTGGAAGCGGGAGAAGATCTCCAGCCCGTGCTCCATCCGCGACGAGACGTCGAACGCCCCGCCGAGAAGCAGATCCATCTGCTCGCGTCGCTCGGGGTACTTGTGGGCGAAGTACATGCCGCCGAACGCGACGTCCCGCTCCGGGCCACGGCCGTGCGGCCGCACGGGGTTGTGGATCGCGGGCTGGGCAGCGAAAGGAAGAACGCTCACGCGGTCGTGACCCAGACGCTCGACGTAGTCCGGCACGCGGTCGACGTCGGTCGTGCTGACGTGGTCGAAGAGCGCTGCGGCCTCGAGGAAGTCCTCGAAGTGGACCGGGTCCTCCTTGTTCCAGAAGACCGTCGGGATGCCCAGCGCGCGGCAGTGCGCGACCAGCTCGACGAACGCCGCCCTGGGAGCGGAGGTCCCGGTCAGGTGGTACTGCCAGGCTCCGCCGTTGCCGTTCCACGCCGACTCGACGAAGAGCAGGTCGATGGGCTCGTCGGCGAGGGCCTGACGCCACGTCGTGGGCTCGAGAAGCACCTGCTCCCACTCGAGAGCGAACGCGAGCCGGGAGAAGTCGTCGAGGATCACCCCGACGCGCAGGTCTGGCCGCGACGGCCGACGGTCCGAGAAGTCCCAGGGGTCGAACGTCAGTCCGTCCTTGGTGAAGTACCCCCCGCGTCCGCTCCCCGGGGAGGCCACGCGCTGTCGACGCAAGAAGGATCGCAGCTGCGGCACGCCGCCGTGCCGAAGATGCCAGAGGGCCCGGCGCGCCGCGCCCAGTCCCCCGCCCCTGCGAGTCGTCACATCTGCCATCCTGGCTCGTTGCTGTGGAACACCCTGGCCCAGCGCCTGCGCGGGGCCGGCTTGAACGAGCGAGCCACGGAGTGCGGGACTATAGTACCGCTCTCAGGCCCCTCGTGGCCCACCGTCCTCAGGGCACGTAGGCGACCACCGCGCGGCCGGATCCGTGCAGCGACAACCGTCCTGCAGCATGCGGGACGAAGACCGACTCCCCCACCCGGAGGCGGGTGCGGAGGGAATCACCCGCCAGCCCTCCGGCATCGCCAGAGCACCCCACCTCGAGATCTCCGTCCAGCGCGAGCACGATCCTCGGTCCCTCGGACGGGAGGGGCACGGCCTCGGTTCCCACCTCGCCCATGACCAGGGCGAACTCCGCGATCGACGCCCGGTACTCCTGCAGTCCTCTGTCCACCGCGGGCGCGCCTCGTCGCCCCGGCGCAGCGGCCGCTCCCAGCGGCCGGATCCGGGGCCGTGCCGCAGGCCCGGGGGCGTACGTCACGCAGGCCAGGAGCGACTCGACGTCCACGCGCTTGCTGGTCAGCCCCGCGCGCAGCACGTTGTCCGAGCTCGCCATGATCTCGACCGCACATCCCGACAGGTAGGCGTGCACGTGCCCGGCGGGGACGAACATCGACTCCCCCGGCTCGAGCGTGACCCGGTTCAGCATCAGCGACACCACGGCCCCGGGGTCCCCCGGGTGCTGTTCCGCGAGGGCGACCACGGTCGCGTCGGCGCGCGGCGACGTCGTACCTGCTGCCAGGCGGGCCCTGACGTCGGCGACGGTCGACGCCAGGTCGGCTGCGACGTCGGGTGCCGTCCTCGCGTGCAGGGCGAGCGTGAAGGCCTCCCGCAGGCCCGCCGCCGAACGCTGCGCCTCGAGCGCAGCCCTCATCCCGGCGACCAGGTCGCCGCGCAGCCCGTCCAGCAGCTCCAGGATCCGCACCGGCCGACGAAACCCCGAGAGCCCTTCGAACCGGGAGACCGCCACGACCATCTCCGGCTTGTGCTGGTCGTCGTGGAAGCTGCGTTCCGGCGAGTCGCGCGGGACGCCCTCGCGGTTCTCCCGGTTGAACCCGGCACGTGCTCGGTGCGGCTGCGGGTGCACCTGCAGCGACAGCGCGCGGTCCGCGGCGAGCACCTTCAGCAGGTACGGCAGTCGTGGACCGTAGTCGTCGAGAACGCGCTGCCCGAGCATCTGGACCGGGTCGTGGCGGATCAGGTCCGCGAGGGACGCCGAAGGCCCGCCGTCGGCCGAAGCCGACGACGGGCCCTTCGGATGTGCCCCCATCCACAGCTCGGCGAGGGGTTCCCCGTCCTGCTCCAAACCCAGGAGCGCGTGCAGCGCGCTCCGCGAACCCCAGTCGTAGGACTGGAGGGTGGGCGTCAGGCGCAGGATCGGGAGGCTCATCGCCTGAGAGCGTACGTCAGACGCCCAGGGCGTCGCTGATCGGGTCGAGGGTGAAGTAGATGATGAACGCGACCGCGGAGACCCACATGAGCGGGTGGATCGCCTTGACCTTGCCGAGCGCCAGCTTGATGACCACGAAGGCCAGGAAGCCCGCGCCGATGCCCGCGGTGATCGAGTAGGTGAACGGCATGAGGGCGATCGTGAGGAACGCGGGGATCGCGACCTCGACGTTCGTCCACTTGATGCCCGTGATCTGCGTCATCATGAGGAAGCCGACGAGGACCAGCGCAGGTGCCGCGGCCTCGCTCGGGACGAGGGCGACGAGCGGCGACAGGAACGTCGCCAGCAGGAAGGCGATACCCGTCACGACGGCCGCGAGGCCCGTGCGCGCGCCCTCGCCGACACCGGTCGTGGACTCGACGTAGCTCGTGTTGGACGAGACGCTCGCGGCACCACCGGCCGCCGCGGCGACCGAGTCGACGATGAGGATCGCACGCGACTTCGGCGGGTTGCCCGTCTCGTCGAGCAGCTTGCCCTCCGCACCGACCGCGACCATGGTGCCCATGGTGTCGAAGAAGTCGGCGAGCAGCAGCGAGAAGACGAGCAGGACGACCGTGACGATGCCGACCTTCTCGATCGACCCGAGAAGCGAGAACTGGCCCAGCAGACCGAAGTCGGGAACCGCGACCGGGCTGCCGTCGAGCTCGGGAGCGTTGAGGCTCCACCCGTTGGACGCGCCCGCCCCCTTGGTACCGACGCCCGCGACCGCCTGGATGACCACCGCGAGGACCGTCGCGGCGAGGATCGAGATGAGGATCGCGCCCCGGACCTTGCGGACCCACAGGACGATCATGAGGACCAGGCCCACGACGAAGACGAGGATCGGCCAGCCCGCGAGCGAACCGGTCGCCCCGAGCTGGAGCGGCGTGCCGCCGCCCGCGGCGACGAACCCGGCGTTGACCAGGCCGACGAGCGCGATGAACAGACCGATGCCCACGCTGATCGCGGTCTTCAGCTCGACCGGGACCGCACGGAAGACGGCCTCTCGGAAGCCCGTGAGGACGAGCACCAGGATGATGAGGCCCTCGATGACGACGATGCCCATCGCGTCGGCCCACGTGACCTCGGGGATCGACGCGATCGTGAACGCCACGACCGCGTTCAGCCCGAGGCCGGCCGCGAGAGCCATGGGGTAGTTCGCGAACACGCCCATCGCGATCGTCATGACGCCCGCGACGAGGGCCGTGGTCGCGGCGATCATCGGGAAGTTCGCGCCGTCCGCGCCGCCCCCCAGGAACTGGCCCGTGCCGTCGGGGGCCGTCCCGAGGATGATCGGGTTGAGGATGATGATGTAGGACATCGCGAAGAACGTGACGAGACCGCCACGGATCTCGGCGCCGATGGTCGAGCCGCGCTCGGTGATCTTGAAGAAGCGGTCGATGCCGCTGGAACGCGGGGGGGCTTCGCGCTCGTCAGTCGTGGTGGTCATGGGGAGAATGGTGCCAGATCCCGTGTTGCGCTTCCGAATCGTCCACGTGACGTGCTAGTGACGTGTCCGCGGTCACGTCCCCGTCACCGGGCGCGCAGTCCGGCGACGGCAGCGCGTCAGTACGCCCCGTGCCCGGAGACGACGGCTCTCGCGGTGCGCGCCAGGATGAGGATGTCGCCGAACAGCGTCCAGTTCTCGACGTAGTAGACGTCGAGGCGCACGCTCTCCTCCCAGGACAGGTCCGAGCGTCCACCGACCTGCCACAGTCCCGTCAGGCCGGGCTTGACGAGCAGGCGCCTGCGCACCTTCTTCTCGTAGGTGCTGACCTCGCGCGGCAGCGGCGGGCGGGGCCCCACGAGGCTCATGTCGCCTCGCAGGACGTTGAAGATCTGCGGCAGCTCGTCGAGCGAGTAGCGACGGATGAAGCGGCCGACGGTCGTGACGCGAGGGTCGTTGCGGATCTTGAAGAGCGGTCCGGACCCCTCGTTGTTCGCGGCGAGCGCCGTGAGGTCCAGGTCGGACCCGACGCGCATGGAACGGAACTTGAGCATCGAGAACGTCTCGCCGTTGCGCCCCACCCGCTGCTGCGAGTAGAAGACCGGTCCACGGCTCGTGAGCCGCACGGCGAGCCCGACAGCGATCAGGACGGGCAGCAGGAGGAAGGTCAGGATCGCCGCACCGAACCAGTCCGAGATCGACTTGACCACGAACTTGGGGCCGCTGAACCGAGGAGCGTCGACGTGCAGGAGGGACACGGACTCGGCCGGGGTGATGGTGATGCGGGGTCCGGCGACGTCGACCAGCTCGGTCGTCAGCATGAGGTCGACGCCGAAGGGCTCGAGCTCCCAGCTGAGGTGACGCACGACGTCCGCGGTCACGGCGTCCGACCCGCTCACCGCGACGCACCCGGCGCCGACCCGCGCCGCGATCTCGCCGGCCGAGCGGAGGTCTCCGAGGACGGGCACGCCCAGGATGGCGTCGCCCTCACCGGCGCGACCGCTGGGTGTGCACACGGCGACGACCCGGTACCCGGAGCTGTCCCGCTCGTTCAGGTCGCGGATCAGGCGCTCGGCCTGGTCACGGTGCCCGATCGCGAGGACCGCGGTCCGGTGGGAACCCACGGCCCGCTTGCGGTGCAGCCACTGCCGCCAGAAGTAACGGCCGAGGAGCAGTCCGGCGAGGCCGAGCGGGAACGCGAAGATGAGGTAGCCGCGGGCCTCCTGGAAGCGGAGCAGGAAGGCGAGGATCGCGAGGACGCCGAAGAGTCGCCAGGACGCGTCGAAGACCCGCTGGTACTCGGTGGGCCCGCTGCCGACGACCCGCACGTCGCGCGTCTTGGCGAACGCGAGCGATCCGGCCCAGGCGAGGCCGACCAGGACGCTCAGCACGAGGTAGGGCAGGAACAGGTTCTCCCGGACGGGCTGGCTGATGAACTGGTCCCACCGTAGGAAGTACGCCGCGGTGACCCCGATCGTGATCGCGAGGAAGTCCGTGGCGACGAGGCGGATCCGGTACGACCGTTCCCACGTGACCGACTCGAACGCGGCGCGCACCGCCCGAAGGGGCCCGGGTTGCACCGTCGTCAGGATGTGGCGGAGTCCACGACGCGAATCGTGAATGACGCTTCCGGCCATGGCCCGGCTACCTCTCGATCAATCCGTCGGCCGCTTCTGGACCGCCGGAACGCCTCATCGTAAGAGTCGGCACACAAAGAAATGAATGACCCACCGGCCTTTTCACCCGGGTGAGAAGAACGCCTGCCCGGCGAGTCCCAAGCCTGGGATCCCGCCGATCCTGGCGCCGGTCCGGGAGACTCGGCAGGTCGGAGAATGGTGATGGACAGATGTCCAAGTAGAGGAGGACCGGAATCCCCTCGGTTCAGCGCTACGAGCGAGACAGCAATTTCCTGTACAGCCGTCCAACGAAGCAGGAGCGGCGAAGTGGGGATCGTAGCGGCTGAGGTTGCCGCACTGGAACCCCGTCCGCGTCCCGTCTCACCCGGGAGAGACCCCGCCACGACCGCCTTGTGACGGCGCTCACGGGTGAAAACGGGCACGTCTTCCTAGCGGGTCGCACACACCGTCCGTCGCTGCGGCTGGTCCAGCGCCTGGTTCACCAGGTTTTGCCCGGTTCGCACCACGGCACCCCTGACTGGAGGGACGCCTTTTAGCACGGCCCCCTTCACACCTGACGGAACGACGCGCCGAGCGACACCGACTTCCTTTTCACCCGGCCGGACGTTCACGAGACGTAGACTGCGAGCGTGCCCTCGATGATCTCCTTGCTGGTCCACCCGGAGCGGCGCCGCCCCAGCCCGCCGGCGCTGCGCGTCGATCTCAAGCCCGTGATCCTGGTGGGAATGAGCCTGTGGGCCGTCGCCCTCGTGGTCTCGGTCGTCCTCCTGGTCCTCGACCGGGCGACGTTCGAGCTCCCCGCGACCTGCGCGGCCGGGATCGTGCTCGGCATGATCGGCCTCGGTTGGGAACGCCGCAACCGGAACGAGTATCGCGCGCAGGACTAGGGCGCCCGCCGAGCCGCCCTCGGACCGGGGCACGCGCACCGCGCCCACCCTCGGCCACGAGGGACGCTGACTAGCTCTCTATCCCCGCCCGACGGCGCGTGGTCCGGTTCGCGTGCACCGACCACCGCGGGACCCACCTCGCGAGCGCGACGGCCCCGATCAGGCCGACCGTCCCCGAGGCGACGATCCCGCCCGCGAGGCTCCCCAGCGCGGCACCGGCCGAGACCACGAGCGGGCCGAGCGCGGACCCGGAGTCCTGGAAGAGCCGCCAGATCCCGAGGAACTGCGCACGGACGTCCGGTGGTGCGACGTCGGCCCCGAGCGTCATGAGGATGCCCGAGCCGATCCCGTTGCCGAAGCCCATGACCATCGCGACGACGGCCACCCCCGCGACGGTGCTCGTGAGCGGCAGCACGACGATCGCCCCGCCGAGGACGACCATGCAGGGGATCGCCACCCACAGCCTCCCCCAGCGGTCCATGACCTTCCCCGCGGGGTAGAACAGCAGCATGTCGACGGCTCCTGAGAGCCCGAAGATCACGCTCGTGGTGGCGGGGCTGAATCCCAGGTGCTCGGACCACAGGGGCAGCACGACCTGCCGGGCTGCCCGCGTGGCCCCGACCATGACGACCGCGATCCCGAGCGTCGCGAACACCCGCCAGTTCGTGGCCAGCACCGTGCGGAAGCTGACGGGAGCCATGGACCGCCGGTGAGCCGTCGAGCCGGCCGCGACGTCGGGCACCAGGGCCGTCACCAGTCCGGCGACGACGCTCGTGCCGACCGCCAGCCAGTACACCGCGGGCAGGTCCCAGACCCACAGCACCGCAGCCGCCGCGAACGGCCCCACGAACGCGCCGATCCGGTGCGTGCCCGCGAGCGTCGACAGCGCCCTGGCCCGCTTGAGCACGGGGGTGACCTCGGTCAGGTAGGCCTGCCGGGCGAGCATGAAGACCGCGTTGGTCATGCCGACGCAGAAGACCCCCGCGCCCAGGACCCACAGGTTGGGGGCGAGCGCGCACGCCACGAGGCCGACGATCGAGGCGGCCGCGGCCGTCATCATGGCCCGCCGGTCACCGAACCGGGCCGCGAACGCACCGGCCGGCACGTCCCCGGCGATCTGCCCGAGCCCCAGCAGCGCGACGACGAACCCGGCCAGTGCGATCCCGGCCCCCATGGAGATGGCGCTCAGCGCCACGACGGGGACGATCGCGCTCACCCCCGCCTCGAACACGAAGGTCGGGACGTACACACCGCCCACGAGGCGGCGGTCGAAGATGCCGGACGGGCCGGTGGCGGTTCCCGCCGTCGGGCCGCTCACTCCCCGTCCCACGCGGTCTCGGCCCGCAGGCCCTCGGCCGCGGCGGGGTCGAGCAGCGCTGACTCCAGGAGGTGCCGCGCCCCGGGCCGCCCTGCGACCGCGGCCAGGCCGCGCGCCAGGCCCGCGGTCGTCGAGGCGTGGACCTCGGGTCCTGCGCTGCCCGCGCACACCCACCAGTCGACCTCGACGCCGTCCACCGCCAGGGCGTCGTGCTCGAACCAGTCGCCGGGCACCCCCGGGACGAGCGCCGCGACCCGAGGGTCGAGTGCCTGCGGTGAACCGGCGCCGTCGGGCAGGGGGACGTCCGGCGTGCCCGGGGCAGGGAGCAGCGGCAGGTCCAGGAGGTCCGCCAGGACCGCCCCCGTGTCCGCAGCCGCCGAGGTCCGCCCCGGAAGGGCGACCGGCAGCACGGTCCGCACCTGCGCCCACATCGCGCTCGGCGCCACGGCCAGGTCCTCGGCCCGGGCGCACGTCGCGACGGACCCGCGCAGACCGGGCAGGCGGTCGGGCAGCTCCTCGAGCTCCCCGCCGTGCGCCGAGCGGGCGAGCACGCCCAACCCCTGCCACACAGCGAGCGCGGCAGACAGGTCGAGTCGCGTGCCGACGTCGGGCAGCGCGGCCAGGTAGTCCGGCCAGTCCGCCGGTGCCAGATCTCCCAGGTCCGCGACCCCGCCCAGGGCGCGCACGACCTCGGCGTCCAGACCGCGGCTCTCGGCGGGCGGGTCGGGCAGGAACGGGGCTCCGCCTGGCTCGGCCGCGAAGGGCGCGCCCAGGTGCCGGCGCAACCACCACGCGGTGTACGACGGCGCGTCCCCGACCCGCGCCCCGCCCTGCGCCCGGGCGGGGGTGAGGAGGGCGGCGCGGGCCTCGGGCTCGCCGGCCAGGCGCGCGAGGAACGCGGGCCACGCGTCGTCGGCGACGGCGTCCAGGTCCGCGACGGCGTCGAGGTCCCCCACGTACGCCCCTGCGCCGACGAGGCCGCCGAGGAAGGCGAGGTAGTCGGCCCAGCCGTCGAGCCACGACTGCGGGTCGTCGGGGTCGTCGGGCAGGTCCGGGTCCACGTCCCACGGCGTCAGGACGTCGCGCACCCGGTGGACCGTCACGTCCGCCGGGACCCCGACCGCACGCAGGACGTCCTCGCCCCAGCGCGCCAGGACGCCCTCCGCGAGCGGGACCAGGCCGTCCAGGTGCTCGGCGGACCACGACCCGGGCACGACGCACTCCCGTGCCGCGGACAGCTCGCCGTCGGCCGTCGGCAGCGGGAGCTCGCCCCACCAGAAGGGCACGTCCTCGGGCAGCGCTCCCTCGGCGAGCGCCGCCCGCACGAGGGCCAGCACCTGCCCGACGGCGGCGGGCACCGGGTCCTGGACATCGCCACCCGCGTCGAGGTCGTCGAGCAGGTCACCGTCGGCCACCTGGTCCGCGAGGTGCAGCACATGGTCCCTGACCGCAGGCTCGGTCAGCAGCCCACGAGCCGACGACTGCGTCGCCCCCAGCCGCTCCAGGAGCGGGTGAGCGGCGTCGGGATGGACGAGACGCAGGCCGAGCGAGCGTGCGAGGTCGGGGACCCCGGGCCCGGCCGACCCTGCCGCGTCGTCCGCGCCCGAGGTAGCGGCCCCCAGGAGCAGGACCCCGCGGGCTCCCCGCGCGGTCCGGCCGTCGGCGAGCGGGACCGTGACCGCGCCGAGCGCGTCGAGCACCCCCGGCTGACCCACGTGCGGGGCGAGGGCCGCGTAGACCTCGCGCCACGCGCTCGGGTGCATGCCCGCGGGCAGCTCGTCGAGCAGGTCCGCGAGATCGCGGGACCGCGCACCGAGCGACCGCGCGACCGCGTGCAGCGACGACGGCACGTCGACCAGGTCGGGCACCGCCCGACCGAGGACTGCCACCACCGCCGCGTCGCGTCCGACCTCGCCCGCGAGGACCTGGGCCTCGCGCGGCGCGACCATCCGGCCGCCGGCGCGCAGGACGGGCGGCCCGTCGACGTCGGCCCCCGGAAGCGGCGGCGACAGCAGGGGCGTGGTGCGCAGCGCGCCGAGCGCCGCGTCCCGGACCTGGGCGTCGAGCGCTCCGGCAGGCAACCCCGTCGGCACGAGGCCCAGGACCGAGGCGCCGCGGTCGGCGGCGACGAGCCCGACCAGCCGCGCGTACGCGCCGCCCGCGAGCTCGGCGAGCGTGGAGGTGACCGGACCGGGAAGGACGTGCCGGCGGCTCGGGTCCAGGGGGAACGAGGCGACGAGGAGCGCCGCGAAGGTCAACGGCTCGTCGGTCGGCGTCGGGGCGTGCAGCACGCCCGCGACCACCTCGCTCGGCGCCGGAGCCGACCGGGGCAGCGCCCACAGCAGGCTCCATCCGCCGTGCCGCTGCTCGACAGGGAGCGTGCCCAGGAGGCCTGCGTCGAAGACCCCGCGCTCGCGCACGACCGTCCAGCGCGCGGCGACGTCGTGCAGGCGGCGAGCCCGCAGGGTCCCGTCACCGTCCTCGACCTCGACCAGGACCTCGTCCAGCGCGGGCAGCGCCAGGAGCAGCGCGTCGTCCACCTCGTCGAGCTGGGCACGGACCGCGTCGAGCGCGCCCCGGTCCCGCAGGCGGAGGGCGACGACCGTGTCCGGCGGGGCAGGGTCGGCCGCCCCTTCGGGGCCGCCCGGACCGACGGGCAGGGCGTCCGCCGCGAACGGGAGCCGCAGCACGGGCAGGGCGTCGCCCCGCTCGCGGACGGCGGCGTCCAGCCGGTCGGCTGCTGCGGCCCCGGCACCTGCTTCCGCCTGCGCCCTCGCGACCACGTCGGACAGTGCCGCTCGCGTCCGCCCCAGGGAGAAGGTCACTCCCCCGAGCGTCGAGCGCACCGAGACCTCGTCCGCGACCGAGCGCACGGCAGCGAAGCCCACCCCGAAACGGCCCACCCGCCCGGGGGCGCCGTCCGCGGACAGGGGCTCCGTCGTCGGCCCGGCAGGACGCTTGGCCGACGCGCGCATCGACGACAACGACTCGACGCCCTCCGCGTCCAGCGGTGCGCCCGAGTTCTCGGCCGTCAGCCACCACGCACCGCCGGCGTCCCGCGCGAGACGCAGCGCGAGGCGGCCCGGGGAGCCCGCGTGCGCCGCGGCGTCGGCCGCGTTCTGCGCGAGCTCGACGACCACGCGGTCGCGGTAGTAGCCGCGGGCGTGGTCCTCCTCGGTGTTCGCGTCCTCCCGAAAGCGTGTCGGGGACGCGAGCCACGCCTCCGTGACGGCTCGGCGAAGAGCCGAGGTCCCGAAGGCGTCGGTCGTCACCGGGCCGGCTCGTCCGGGTCCGCGTCCTGCTCCGGCGCGGTCTCCGGTGTGCTCTCGGCCCCCGACGACGACCCCGGCTCAGGAAGCGTGATCCGCGACAGGGCGAGCTCGATGCTCGCCGCAGCCTCCGCGGAGCGCTCGGTCGTCGGGACCGCGAGAGTCTCTCCCGATCCGGGGGCGGCGCTCGCCGCGTCACGGGCCGCGTCCAGGAGCTGGACGATCTCGACGTCCATCTCGTCGATCAGCGGGTCCGCGGCCGGCCAGTCGGTCGGGTGCGGCTCGACGTCCGTCTCCGAGTGCGCCCCGCACCCGTGGTCGAGGCTCACGACCTTGCCGTCGTCGGGCGACCACGCGTTCGCGCACACGCCGAAGACCTGACCCAGGGCGCCCTGCAACGGGACCAGGAACCCGCACGACCCGCACTCGGCCGCCGAGGACACGGCCCCCGGCGCCGTGGGGCCACGGGTGCCGCGGTACCAGCGCTCAGCCGCCTCGTCGCGCCCCTCGGGGGACAGCACCCGCGCCCGGGCGAGCGCGAGCTCCTCGATCGCGACGGCGTCCTGCTCCTCGTCGCCCGTCGGCACGTAGCCGGGCTCGAGGCGCGGGTCGTCCGCCTGGAACGGCAGCACGTCACCGACGCCGATGTCCCCCGGCCGCAGACGCTCCGACCACGGCAACCACTCGGGAGCCAGGATGGACCCGTCGCCCGGCAGCAGCTCGACCTCGCACACCGTCGCGGTGCGACCGCGCGGGACCCGGGCCAGCGTCACCGTCCAGCGCCACCCCCGGTACCCGAGCATGGTGCACGCGAACTGGTGCGAGATGAGACGGTCCTCCTCGACGACCGTCCCCAGGTGCTCACCCACGTCCCCGACGTGCTCGGCGACCTGCTCCGCCGCAGCACGCGCGAGATCCACCGCGCCCGTGAGCACGGCGTCCTTGGCGGCGCGCGCGCTCACACGACGGGTCGAACCTTCAGCGGCGGCTACGGCAGCCATGTCATGCCTCCAGGTCGTCGGCGACGGCGCGCAGCACCTTGGCGAGCTGGGCTCCCTGCGCGGCATCCGGGTACCGGCCACGGCGCAGCGAGCCGCCGACCTTGTCCATGACCTTGATGAGGTCCTCGATCACGACCCCCAGGTCCTCGGCCGGGCGACGCTGGGCCTTCGCCACGGACGGCGCAGGGTCGAGCAGCTTGATCGCGAGCGCCTGCGGGCCGCGTCGCCCGTCGGCCACGCCGAACTCGACCCGGGCACCCGGCTTGGGGGCCGCGCCGTCGGGCAGGGCGGAAGCGTGCAGGAAGACCTCGTCGCCCTCATCGCTCGCGATGAAGCCGAACCCTCGTTCGGTGTCGAACCACTTGACCTTGCCGGTGGGCACGTGAACCTCGTTTGTGCTCGTGGGAATCAGAACTCCCAGGTTACCGGGACAGAGCCCTCACAGTCGCATCCGCCGGGCCGCGCCCCGACGAGCGCGCCCGGGTGAGTTCCGGCGGCGGGGAGTTCTCCCCATGGAAGGGGGCTGCGGCCTGTCTGCAGCCTCCACTAGCCTTCGGGCGACTGCCGACGCACCGCGCCGGTCGAGCCACCGCCGACCCAGAGGGTTCCCCATGACCACGCCGCCCACCTTCCCCCCTGCCGACCCCTCGGGGGCGTGGCAGCAGCCCGCCGGCGGCGCGACCCCTGCGCAGGCCCCGGTCGTGACCGTCAGGCCCTCACGCCTGCGCACCGGCCTCGTGCTCGGCGGGGCCGCGACAGCGGCCCTCGTCCTGGTCGGCGGAGGCGTGTTCGCCTACAGCGCCCTCGCCGGCGGCGGGGCCCAGCCCGAGGCGGCCCTCCCGGACACCGCGTTCGCCTACGTCCGCGTCGACCTCGACCCGTCGGCCACGCAGAAGGTCAACCTGCTGCGCCTCGCGAACAGGTTCCCGGACCTCGCGGCGGACCTCGACGTCGACCTGGGCGACGACGCCGACCTCCGCAAGCTCGTCGTCGACGCGATCGCGAAGAGCGGGACGTGCGAGATCGACTACGCGACCGACGTCGAACCGTGGATCGGCCGGCGTGCCGCGATCGCCGTGCTGCCGCCCGTCGAGGGCGCGGCGACCGGGGACGCAGGATCCGCACCTGAACCCGAGCCCGTGGTCGCCCTCCAGGTGACCGACGAGGGCGCCGCACGGGTGGCCATCGAGTCGGGCCTGGGCTGCGGCGACGGCGCGAAGCCCGCGCAGGTCGCGTTCACCGACGGGTACGCCCTGATCACCTCCGAGAAGGTCGTCGCCGCCGACGTGGCGGCGGCCGCGAGGAAGGCGTCGTTGTCCGACGCCCCGCTCTTCACCGCCGACATGAAGGCGCTCGGCGACCCCGGGCTGATCTCCTACTGGGCCGACGTCGAGGGCGCGATCACCGCGCTCGCGGGCCAGGAGGGCGCCGGCGAGCTCGACGCGGCCGCCGCACAGGGCCTCCGCTCGGTCGCCGGTGCGGCGCGGGCAGGCGCCGACCACCTGGAGATCGCGTTCGCCGTCGGCGCCGACGAGAAGGTCCTCGCGCCGATGGAGGGGGCGGGGACCTCGCTCCTCACGGGGCTGCCGGACAGCACCCTGTTCGCCTCGTCCGCGACGGTCGACCCCGCGTCGGTCGACCAGCTCTGGGAGCAGCTGAGCACGCTCGCCGACGCGTACGGGTCGAGCGGCCTGGGGAGCCTGGGCTCCGGGGAGGACCTGCTCGGCGACGACTGGACGCTGTCCTCGCACGAGGTCCGCACGGCAGGCACGCTCGCCACCGCCACCGAGGCCGAGTGCGCGGCCCTGCTCGCGCTGCCCGAGAACGCGTTGGACGCGTCGGACTGGGGACTCACGCCCGAGGAGCTGGCCGAGGTCACCCGGAGCTACGACGAGTCGTTCATGGCGGGCTGCACCGGGGACCACGTGGCGCTCGACGAAGGCCTCGACGCCTACCAGAGCACCGAGGAGGCAGACCTCTTCGGGGACGACCGGTCGACCGGCAGCGCGACCGACGACCTCCTGCCGAGCGACCTCGGCTTCCAGGAGACGGTCGACGAGCTCGAGAAGACCTACGACCTGCGGCTGCCCGAGGACCTCAAGACCCTGCTGGGCGAGCAGGTCGTGGTCGCTCTCGACTCCGCCGGGCTCGACGACGTCTCGTCCGTGACCGGTCTGGCCGACGTCGACCTCGGCGCGCGCACGATCGGCGACAAGGTCGCGCTCGAAGACCTCCTCGGCCGCATCGACGCGATCCTCGTGGACGCCGGTGCCGAGAAGCTCACGAGCGCGACCACGAAGGACGGGCTCGTCGTCGCCTCGAACGAGGCGTACGCCGCACGGCTCGCCCAGGACGGGACGCTCGGCACCGTGGGCGCCTTCCGGACCGTCGTGCCCGACGCGAGGGGCGCAGCCAACGCGGCCTACCTCGACGTCGACGCGCTCGGGTCGCTCGCCCGCGCGAACATCGACGCGACGGGCGGCGACGACTCGTGGATCGCGTACATCGAGCCCCTGCGAGC
>NZ_JBHUAD010000047.1:0-21843 GCF_042789955.1 Oerskovia sp. NPDC056781 | reverse complement strand
GTCCCGCAGCGCGCGCTGCGAGGCCGGCCCCTCGTCGTCGGCCCGGGCGCCCCGCGCGTCGCCCGGGGGAGGATAGGGGGCATGTCCCTCGGTGAACCCACGATCGACCCACGCCTCCTGCCGCTGCTGCGCGACGACCTCGCGGCCGCCTCCTACACGGTCGACGGGGTCGAGGACTTCCTCGGTCCGCTCGCCGCCGCGGCCCTGCACCGCGAGCAGGCCGTCCCCGCGCTGCGCGTCGCCCGGGCCGCGCTCGACGACGCGACCGGTGCGGCGTCGTCGGGCCAGAAGGACCCGCGGGCCGTCCTCGCCGGGCTCTTCCTGCTGGGCCTCGAGGTCCGCCGCGCGGACCTCGACGCCGCGCTGCCAGGCGTGGGGACCGACGGTGCCGCTCGCCTCGGGCTCGTGGCCGCGGCGGGCAACGGGCCCGACGACGGCGTCCGCGCCCTCCTCGACCTGCGCCCCTACGCCGCGGCCGACGCGGCCGGTCCCGTCACGTGGTGGCTGGCCTCCGACCTGGGCGAGCTCGCGACCGGGCGACGCCTCGCAGGCGACCACGTGCTCGGCGCGGGCGGCGCCTCGATCACGCTCGCGCAGGTCACGATGCGCACGCCAGTGGACCGGGTGCTCGACCTCGGGACCGGCTGCGGCATCCAGGCCCTGCACGCCTCGCGGCACGCACGGTCGGTCGTCGGGACCGACATCTCCCGGCGTGCGCTGCGGTTCGCCGAGTTCAACGCAGTCCTCGACGGGGTGAGCCTGGACCTGCGGGAAGGGTCGATGCTCGACCCCGTCGCGCGCGAGCAGTTCGACCTCGTGGTCTCCAACCCGCCGTTCGTCATCACGCCGCGCGGTGTTCCGGGCGGGACCGGCAACGCCCTTCCCGAGTACGAGTACCGCGACGGGGGCCGCGCGGGCGACGACCTGGTGCGCGACCTGATCGTGAACGTCGGGGACGTGCTGGCGCCGGGCGGCGTCGCGCAGATGCTCGGCAACTGGGAGCACCGGCGTGGCGAGCCCTGGACCGAGCGCGTGGGGGCCTGGCTCGAGGAGGCCGGGCTCGACGGCTGGATCATCCAGCGCGAGGTCCTGGACCCGGCCGAGTACGCCGAGACGTGGATCCGTGACGGCGGCACGACCCCCGAGCGCGAGCCGGGGGCGTGGGCCGCGTCGTACGAGGCGTGGCTCGACGACTTCGCGACGCGCGACGTCGAGGCCGTGGGCTTCGGGATCGTCACGCTCCGCAAGCCCGTCGAGGGGCACCGGGTGAGCCTGCGCCGACTCGAGGAGCACACCGGGTCCGTGCGTCAGCCGCTCGGCGGGCACCTGGCCGCCTCGCTCGCGGCGCACGACTGGCTCGCGGCCCGCGACGACGCGACGCTCGCGTCCTCGCGCCTCGCGGTGGCTCCCGACGTGACCGAGGAGCACTACCTGACGCCGGGGGCCGAGGACCCCAACGTCGTGATCGTGCGCCAGGGCGACGGTCTGGGGCGGGGGATCCAGGCGTCGACCGGGCTCGCGGCGCTCGTGGGGGCGAGCGACGGAGAGCTCACCGTGGGACAGCTGATCGGGGCGATCGCGTCGCTGTTCGAGGTGCCGGCCGGCGACCTCGCGGGCGAGCTGCTCCCGGCGGTGCGCGGTCTGGTCCGCGACGGCTTCCTGCTCCCGTGACACTGGGCTTGGCACTCGGGTGCCGAGCACGGGGTTGAGGTCGTTCTCCCGGCGATGACGGCCTCAACCTCGTGCTCGCCCGCACGGAACCCCGTGGTCGGCCGCAGCGACCGGAAAGGCCGTGCGGCGGGCGACGCGCCTCCCTAGGTTGAGCGCATGACCTCTCGCATCCAGCACACCACGTTCGACGCCCGCGACGCCCACGCGCAGTCGGTCTGGTGGTGCGGGGTCCTCGGCTACGTCGAGGACCCCGACGACCCGAACCTGCCCGGCCACGAGGAGTGCATGATCTTCCCGCCCGCCGGCACCGACGCCCCGGCCGAGTCCCGCGGGCGCCTGCTGTTCATCGAGGTCCCGGAGGGCAAGGACATCAAGAACCGGCTCCACCTGGACCTGCGGCCCACCGACGGGACGCGCGAGCAGGAGGTCGATCGGCTCCTCGGTCTGGGGGCGACCCGGCTCGCCGACCACCGACGCCCCGACGGCTCCGGGTGGATCACGCTCGCGGATCCCGAGGGCAACGAGTTCTGCGTCCTGCGCAGCGACGCCGAGGTCGCGGCCCAGGGCGGCTGAGCCGCACCCCGCTCGCCGTCAGTCCCGACCGAGGATCATCGCGAGGCTCAGCTCGCGCACGGCCCGAGCGTCGTTCCCCGTCGGGGCGAGGTCCGGGGTCGCGAGGGTCAGGTGCTCGGCGCCCACGACGGTCGCGAGCGCGATGGTCGCGCGCGCCCGGGCCTCGTCGGGGGAGAAGCCTGCCGAGCGCAGGAGGCGCGTGACGACGTCGAGCCGCTGCGTCGTGACGCGGGACATGGCCGCGGCGACGCCCGGGAGGTCGGTCTGCGCGTAGAGGAGCTGCTCGCCCGTGCGGGGTGAGCGGCGGCGCGTCACGGCGGTGAAGAGCGCGGCTAGCTGGTCCGCGGGGCTGCCGGGCGTGGCCTCGACCTCCTCGACGATCCGCGCGGTCTCGGCCTCCCAGCGGGCGAGGACGGCGTCGACGAGGGCCTGGCGGTCGGCGAAGTGCCAGTAGAACGACCCCTTGGTCGCGCCGAGCGCGCGCGCGACGGGTTCGACCTTGACGGCGTCGAGCCCGGCGGTCGTGAAGGCGTCGTAGGCGGCGTCGACCCAGGCGGCGGCGTCGAGGCGGGTGGTCGGCGACATGGTCCGTACGCTACCGTACGGAGAAACCGTACGGCGGCGTACGGTCCGGTTCGAGGAAGGCGATCCCCATGACGGCAGCACCCGTGAAGCCCCACTTCTCCTCGCTCGCGTTCGAGGACGTCCCCCGACCCGACCACGCCGACGTCGTGGTCGTGCCCCTGCCCGACGGCGCCACGACAGACCCGGCCGCGTGGGCCCGCGCGATCTTCGACGTCCGCTCGACGCCCCTGTGGGTGCGCGCTGCGTTCGTCCTGCGGCAGGCCCTCGTCCCGCTCATCGGCGTGAGTCGCGGCTACAAGAGCGTGTTCGACGTCTCCCGGGTCGAGGGGGAGGAGGCGCTGATCGTCGCGGACGACACGCACCTCGACTTCCGCTGCGCGGTAGGGGTCGACGGCGCCGCTCGCCTCGTGCGCGTCACGACCGTCGTGCGTCTGCACGGCTGGAAGGGGCGCGCCTACTTCGTCCCGGTGCGCCTGGCCCATGGCCCCGTGCTGACCGCGATGCTGCGCCGGGCGGCCCGCCGCCTGGGCCGCTCTCCCGGACGGTGAGCTGCCGAGCACGGGGTTGCGGTCGCCATCCGGGCGATCGCGACCTGAACCCCGTGCTCGACCGCTCGGAACCCCGTGCTCGCGCACCGCGCAGGCGCGGAACGTCACCCGCCGCGCTAGTTTCAGGCGCATGGACCTCGAGCTCCGTCACCTGCGGCTGATCGTGGCCGTCGCGGACCACGGGAGCGTGACGCGGGCCGCGGCGGCCCTCGGGATCGCCCAGCCGGCGCTGACCGCGCAGCTCAACCGCATCGACCGTTCCCTCGGCGGGCAGGTCTTCACGCGCGACCAACGAGGGGCCCACCCCACGGCCCTCGGGGAGCTCGTCCTGGGCCGGGCCCGCATGGTGCTGCCCGCCATGACCTCGCTGCTCGACGACGTCCAGCAGCACGTCAACCGTGACGAGGACGGCCCCGGGACGCTGCGCGTCGGGACCGTGGCGAGCGCGCTCGCTGGACGGTTCGTGCACCGCCTCGTCACGGCCCTGCCCGACGTCCGGGTCACGACCGCCACGAGCTGGTCCGTGGACGAGACCGCGCAGCAGGTCGCGACGGGCACGCTCGACGTCGCGCTCGTGGGCCTGTGCTCCGACGCCAGCCCGCCCACGACGGGCGGCGTGACGTGGTGGCGCGTCGACGTCGACCCCGTGTTCGTGCTGCTGCCGGACGCGCACCCGCACGCCGACCGCTCGTCGGTCCCGCTGGGCGAGCTCGCCGACGAGGTGTGGCTCAGCGGGCCCGGGGACGGGTGCTTCGAACGCTGCTTCGCGCAGGCGTGCGCGCGGGCGGGCTTCACGCCGTCGGGCCTGAGCGAGGCCGACCGGCCGACCGTGATCGACCTCGTCCAGGCCGGGCACGCGGTCGCCCTGGTCCAGCCGACGTTCCCCGACACCCCCGGCACGCAGGTCGTGCCGCTCGACGGCGCACCCCTGCGGTGGGCGCACTACGTGGGCTGGCGCGGGGGCTCGGCGCACCTGCCCGTCGAGGTGCTCGTCGACGCCGCGGTCCGGTCCCACCACGACGCCGTGAGCCGCAGCCCGCGCTACCTGTGCTGGCTCGACACCTACGGGGAGACCCGTACATAACGCCCCGGTATGACCCGGCTGGCATCTGTGCCGCCCGCGTCCCGCTCCCTAGCGTGAGCCTCGTTCACCCGGCGATCCCGGGACCCGACGAAGGGACAGCGAGATGGCACGATCATTCTGGAGGACGCTCGCCACGGCGTGCGCCGCGACGGCGATGGTTGCCGGACCCACAGCGCTCGCCGCGAACGCGGCGACACCCAGCCCCGATGCACCGACGATCTCACCCCAGACCTCCTCGAAGGTCTCGCCCGAGGTGCTCCGCGCCCTCCAGCGGGACCTGGGGCTGAGCGCCAAGGACGCGACGAGGCGTCTGGCGTTCCAGTCCGACGCGGCGAGCACCGAGGACGCTCTCGCCGACAGCCTGGACGCCTACGCGGGCGCCTGGGTCGACCCCGCGAAGAACACCCTGTACGTGGGCGTCGCCGACGACGCCGAGGCCAACGAGGTCCGTGCGGCGGGTGCGACCCCGGTGGTCGTCGACCACACGCTCGCCGAGCTCGACACGTGGAAGGCGGCGCTCGACGGCGAGCTCACCGACCCGGCCGCGGTGCCGAGCTGGTTCGTCGACGTCACGACCAACCAGGTCGTCGTCAACGTGCACGACGGCGGCCGCGCCCTCGCGGAGCAGGCCGCCGCGAGCGCGGGTGTGCCCGCGGGCGCCATCACCTACGTGACGACGACCGAGGCACCCCGTCCGCTGATCGACGTGGTGGGCGGCAACGCGTACACCATGGGCTCGGGCGGACGCTGCTCGGTCGGCTTCGCGGTGAACGGGGGCTTCATCACGGCCGGGCACTGCGGCACGGTCGGCACCCGCACCTCCGGGCCGGGCGGCACGTTCCGCGGGTCGAGCTTTCCCGGCAACGACTACGCCTGGGTGCAGGTCGACGCGGGCAACACCCCGGTCGGCGCGGTCAACAACTACAGCGGCGGGCGCGTCGCGGTCGCGGGCTCGACGGCCGCGCCCGTGGGGGCCTCCGTCTGCCGGTCGGGTTCCACGACGGGCTGGCGCTGCGGGACGATCGCGGCCTACAACAGCTCGGTGACGTACCCGCAGGGGACCGTCTCGGGGCTCATCCGCACGAACGTCTGCGCCGAGCCCGGCGACTCGGGCGGCTCGCTCCTCGCGGGCAACCAGGCGCAGGGGGTGACCTCGGGCGGGTCGGGCAACTGCTCGTCGGGCGGGACGACGTACTTCCAGCCCGTGAACGAGGCGCTCGGGGCGTACGGGCTCACGCTCGTGACCTCGGGTGGTGGGGGCACCGAGCCGCCGCCGGCCGGGTGCCCGGGCTATGCGCGCACCTACCAGGGCAGCGTCTCGGCCGGGACCTCGGTCGCGCAGCCGAACGGTTCGTACGTCACGGCCGGCAGCGGGGCGCACCGGGTGTGCCTGAGCGGCCCGACCGGTACGGACCTGGACCTGTACCTGCAGAAGTGGAACGGGTCCGCATGGGCGAACGTCGCACAGTCGACGTCGTCGGGTGCCGCGGAGGCGATCACGTACACGGGGACCGCCGGGTACTACCGGTACGTGGTCCACGCGTACGCGGGCTCGGGCGCGTACACGCTAGGAGCGACGGCGCCGTAGCCTCCCTCTGTCGAGAACGGGGTTGAGGTCGCTACCGAGCCGGTGGCGGCCTCAACCTCGTTCTCGGCACCTTCGTTCGGCGAGCCTCGCGGTCGCCGAGGGCCTAGTCTCACGATCGTGCTGATCGCCATGGCGGGACTGCCCGGAACCGGCAAGAGTCGACTCGCGCGCCTCCTCGCGCGCGACCTGGGGGCGGTGGTGCTCAGCGTCGACCCCGTCGAGGACGCGTTCCTGCGGGCGGGGGCCGTGCACGACGACGTCACGGGCCTGGGCGCGTACCTCGCCGTCGAGGCGGCCGCCGAGGAGAACCTGCTCCTGGGACATGCCGTGATCGTCGACGCCGTCAACGACCACCCCGCGGCCCGGCAGCAGTGGGTCGACCTCGCGGCGCGGGCAGCCACCCGGCTCTGGTTCGTCGAGGTCTACCTCGCGGACGAGGACCTGCACCGCGAGCGCCTCGTGACCCGGGGCACGCGGTACCCGTCGCTCCCGGAGCCCGGGTGGGACTCGCTCGCCGAGCGTGCCCGGGCGCTCGCGGGCTGGACCGACCCGCGGCTGCGGCTCGACGCCTCGCTCGACGACGCGGAGCTCCTCGCGGCAGCCAAGGACTGGCTGGACGGCTGAGCCCTCCGCTCGACCCAGCCTCGCTGCCGACCATGCGGTTGGCGTCGGAATCCGGCCCGGATCCGACCACAACCGCATGGTCGGCAGACGCCAACCGCATGTTCGGCCAGCGTCTCCGTCGTCATGCACCGTCCGACCGGTAGCCCCGCACAGAGTCCACCGGGGTCCGCGAGTCCACCGGGGTCGGCGAGTCCACCGGGGTCCGCGAGTCCACCAGGGTCGGCGAGTCCACCAGGGTCGGCGAGTCCACGGGGCGGACCGATTCCACCGGCCCGCCCGGGCCCGCCGGCGCCGGCTCCGCGCTGCGTCCAGCACCCGTGTCCTTCGCGCCGTCCTTCGCCTCGCTCCCCAGCCCCAGCAGCACCCACACGGGACCGAACACGATCCATGCCCCGAGCACGATCGAGACCCGCAGCGCCCATTCCCACAGCGGGTCGCCGGGCCACTGGGCGGGGGCCACGAGCCCGGTGCCCGCGACGGTCGAGAGCGTCGCGATCACACCGAGCGCGATCACCGCGGCGATCAGCGCCTTGCCGAGCTCTCGCATCTCGTGCACGAGCCCTGCCAGACCGTCCTTGGGCGGCTTGACGGGTGCGGGACCGTCGCCGAACCAGTGCGCCGCGCGGACGTCGGCCCACGAGACGATCGAGTGCCCGAACGCCACCGTGAACCCCAGGTACACGGCAGCGAGCCCGTGCACTGCCTCGGGCGCCGACCCGCCCGCGACGTCCGCGATCGACACGGTCACGAGCAGCAGGTCGATGAGCGGCACGCTGAGCAGCAGGACCGTGCTGAGCCGCCTCCGGTGCAGCACGTACCGCGAGAGCAGGCCTGCGCCGAGCACGACCCAGAAGCCGACCTCGCACGCGAGGATCAGCAGGACCAGCGGGTTCTCCAGGAGGCTCGGCATGGTGTCCATGCTGGTCGGGTGCAGGCCCGACGGCGTCGCCCACCTCGCCGATCTTCGCTCGCCGCGCGTACATCGTTCGACGGAGGGACCCGGTCGGGGGCAACGGGGTCCGCGGGCGACCGTGCCGATCCCGGGATCGTGGGAACCGGCGCCTAGGATGCTCGGTGCGGCTGATCGTGCGATCCCCTGCGGCGACCGCCCCGACCGGCGTACGACCCAGCCCCCGGTCGACACCGACACCGGACACGCGCGAGAGGGCCTGAGTGCAGCACGACGACATCGACGCCCTGCGGCGCACCCCCGCCTGGCGCCTCCTGCGCTCGGACAACGCCCCGCTCGCGCTGAGCTTCCTCGGCACGGTCTTCGTCGAGCAGAACGTCCGCTCGATCGGTGAGGCCGAGCTGGTCTCCCTCCTGGACGACGCGCTGTACGCGATCGACGGTCCCGTGCCACCCCGCGCGCAGCCCCGGCCCGTGGCCGAGGGCGACGAGCCCGGGGCGGGGAGCGACGCCGTCGGGCAGGAGGGGAGCGACCCACGTGCGGATTCCCGCAGGTACCCTCGCTCGCCCAAGGCCTACCTCGACCACTGGGCCGCGCCCGAGCAGGGCTGGCTGCGCAAGTTCTACCCGACGGGCTCGGAGGAGGCGCACTACGACGCGACCCCGGCCGTCGAGAAGGCCGTCTCGTGGGTCGTCGCGCTGCGCGAGCGCAGCTTCGTGGGCACGGAGTCGCGACTCAACACGGTCTTCGAGCTGCTGCGCCAGCTAACGGTCGGCACCGAGTCCGACGCCGACGCGCGCCTGCGCGAGCTCGAGGCGCGCCGCGCGCGGATCGACGAGGAGATCGAGCGCGTGCGCGCAGGCCAGCTCTCGCTGCTCGACGCCGCGGCCCAGCGCGACCGGTACCAGCAGCTCACGGGCACGGCCGCCGACCTGCTCGCGGACTTCCGCGAGGTCGAGGCGAACTTCCGGACCCTCGACCGCGAGATGCGCGAACGCATCACGGGCTGGGACGGCGCCAAGGGCGACCTGCTGGACGCGGTCGTCGGGAGCAGGTCCGCGATCGCGGACTCGGACCAGGGGCGCAGCTTCCACGCGTTCTACGACTTCCTCCTGGACCGCCAGCGGCAGGAGGAGTTCGCCGAGCTCGTCGAGAAGGTCCAGGCCCTGCCCGCGCTCGAGGAGCAGGTCGGGGACGACGGCGAGGCCGCTCCCGGCGTCACGGGTCGCGCGGCCGGACGCCGCCTGCGCCGCATCCACTACGACTGGCTCGACGCGGGCGAGCGCACGCAGTCGACCGTGCGCGTCCTGTCGGAGCAGCTGCGCCGCTTCCTCGACGACCAGGTGTGGCTCGAGAACCGGCGCGTCATCGACGTGCTGCGCAGCATCGAGTCGCGCGCCCTCGCGCTGCGCGACACACCGGACCGCCTGCGGCTGGGGGCTGCCGAGACCGGGCCGCTCGCGACGACCATGGACGCGACGTCGATCGACGTGCACCTGCCGACCGAGCGCCCCCTCTACCGGCCCCAGCACCAGGAGCCGCTCGCGAGCGAGGGCGTGACCGCGGGCGTCGCGGACTTCGACGCGTCGGCTCTGTTCACGCAGGTCCACGTCGACCCCGAGCGTCTGAGCCGCACGGTCCGCGACGCCCTGCGCCGCCGGGGCCAGGTCTCGCTCGCGCAGCTCGTCGAGGAGAACCCGCTCGAGCAGGGGCTCGCGGAGCTCGTGACGTACCTGTCGCTCGACGACCCGCGCTTCGCCGTCGTGCACGACCCCGAGCACACCGACGAGGTGCGGTGGGTCGTCGACGATCACGTGCCGGGCGGCCCCGGAGGAGCGCCCGCCGACGGAGGCGAGTCTGCCGAGGACGACGACGGGTCCGCCGGGAGGCCGACCGGGCCGCGCGTGCGCGTCGCCCGTGTCCCGCGCGTCACGTTCGCGCGGACGGGGGCCAAGGACCTCGCGGGCGCGGTCGCGCGGTCGCTCGCCCAGCCGTCCGCCGCGTCAGAGCAGCCGTCCGCCCCACCCAGCCCGCCGTCCGACCAGCCGTCTCCCCAGGAGGGAACCCCGTGAGCCAGCAGCCCGTCCGGACCGAACGCCCCGGGCAGACCGGTGGGCCCAGCCCCGAGCTCTCGCTCGTCGTGACCTCGCTCGTCAAGGGCGTCGTCTACCGCGAGGCGGGCACGCGCACGTGGCGCGACCTGCTCGCGCTCGAGGCGCAGGCGCGGGACTTCGTCGCGACGTTGGGCCTGGAGATCGTGATCGACGAGTCCGAGGGGTACGCATACCTGCGCGCACAGCCCGAGGACGAGCACGACGGCACGTTCATCCCGCGCCTGGTCGCGCGCCGCGAGCTGTCGTTCGACGTGAGCCTGCTGCTCGCGCTGCTGCGCAAGCGCCTCGCGCAGTTCGACTCCGAGGGCGGCGACACGCGCCTGGTCCTGACGCGCGACGAGATCGTGGACCTCGTCCGCGTCTTCCTTCCCGGGTCGAGCAACGAGGCCCGCGCGCGCGACCGCGTCGAGGCCAACGTGCGCCGCGTCGTCGAGCTCGGCTTCCTGCGCCCCGTGCCCGACACCCCGGACACGTACGAGGTGCGGCGCATCCTCAAGGCGTTCGTCGACGGGCAGTGGCTCGCGGACTTCGACGCGCGCCTCGCGGAGTACGCGGCCGAGCTCGCGTCGCGCGACGGGGGAGCGCTCCTGCCCGACGACGGAGCACCCGCGGGTGTGCCGACCACTCGGTTGTCGCAGGCCGAGCATGCGGTTGACGTCGAGAACGGGCCCGAAACCGACGCCAACCGCATGCTCGGCACCGAGCCCGGCACCGGCACGACCCACGAGGAGGCCTGATGGCCGAGGCACTGTTCAGCGCGGTCGAGCTGCACGACGCGGCGGCGGACCTGGACCAGCGGTCGGGATACCGGCTCGACCGGCTCGAGGTCCTCAACTGGGGCACGTTCGACAAGTACGCGTGGAGCTTCGAGCTCGAAGGGCGCAACGCCCTGCTCACGGGGGACATCGGCTCGGGCAAGTCGACCATCGTCGACGCGATCACGACGCTGCTGCTCCCCGCGAACCGCATCAGCTACAACAAGGCCGCGGGGGCCGACACGCGTGAGCGCACGCTGCGCTCGTACGTCGCCGGGCACTACAAGTCCGAGCGCAACGAGGTCACGGGCGCCTCCCGGCACGTGGGCCTGCGCCGCGGGCACACCTACTCGGTCATCCTGGGCGAGTTCGCCAACCGCGGGTTCGACTCGCGCGCCGTGCTGGCGCAGGTCTTCTGGCTCAAGGACGGCGCGCAGGGCCAGCCCGAGCGCTTCTACGTCACGAGCACGTCGCCCATGACGATCGCCGACGACTTCGCGGGCTTCGACGGGGACATCAACGTCCTGCGCCGACGCCTGCGCGAGTCCGGCGCGCAGATCCGTGACCACTTCCCGGAGTACGGGCGGGACTTCCGCCGCCTGCTCGGCATCGAGTCCGAGCAGGCCATGGAGCTGTTCCACCAGACCGTGTCGATGAAGTCGGTCGGGGACCTCAACGAGTTCGTGCGCGAGCACATGCTCGAACCGTTCGACGCGGCCCGCTGGACCGAGAAGCTCGTCGCGCACTTCGACGACCTCACGAGCGCGCACGACGCCGTCGTCAAGGCCCGCGCGCAGATCGACCAGCTCGCGCCCCTGCTCGCCGACGCCGACGCGTACGACGCCGCGGGGGAGCAGGTACGGACCCTGTCCGCCCAGCGCGAGGCCCTGCGAGGCTTCACCGCGGGGCGCCGGGTCTCGGCGCTCGACCTGCGCATCGGCGAGCTCGAGGCGTCGACCGCTGCCCGCGCCGACGGCCTCGACCGCCTCAAGGAGGAGCTCGCGCTGCTCGACGCCGAGCGCCAACGGCTCGAGGTCGAACGCGCCGGGCACGGCGGCGACCGGCTCACGCAGATCGAGGGCGAGGTCGCGCGCCGCGAGGTCGAGCGGGCCGAGCGCCGCGCCAAGGCCGACGAGTACGCGCGCTACCTGGCCGCCGCGGGCCTGGAGTCAGTGACGTCACGGGACGAGTTCGTGGCGCTGCGCGGACGCACGGCCGACCTTCAGGCGCAGGCGCAGGACTCGCTCGGTGAGATCGAGGGCCGCGCCGGGGAGGTCGCGGCCGAGCTCCGCGCGGTCGAGGCCGAGGCCCGCGAGATCAACGCCGAGCTCACGTCGCTGGCCGACCGCGAGTCCAACCTGCCCCGCACGAGCCTGGACCTGCGCTCGCGCCTGTGCTCCGACGTCGGGCTCACGGAGGCCGACCTGCCCTTCGCGGGCGAGCTCATCGGTGTGCGCGCCGAGCACGCCGAGTGGGAGGGCGCCGCCGAGCGCGTGCTGCGCGGCTTCGCGCTCTCGCTCCTCGTGCCCGCCCAGCACTACGACGCCGTCTCGGCGTGGATCAACTCGCACGACCTGCGGTCCAAGCTCGTCTACCACCGGGTGCCCGCGCCCACCGGCGGCCGCCCGGGGAAGGGGCGCGGCGCCGTCGGGACGCCCGCGAGCCGGGACGACGGGCCGCTCCTCGCGGACCTGCTCGAGGTCAAGGACGGCGACCTCGCGACCTGGCTGAGCGACGAGCTCGAACGGCGCGCTGACTACGTGTGCGCCGAGGCTCTCGCGGACTTCCAGCGGGGGACGCGCGCCGTGACGCGCGAGGGGCAGGTCAAGCACTCGGCCAGCCATCACGAGAAGGACGACCGTCGCGCTGTCCGCGACCGCAGCGGCTACGTCCTCGGCTGGAGCAACCAGGGCAAGATCGACGCGCTGCTCGACGAGGCCACCGACGTCACGACGCGGCGCACGGCCCTGGAGGAGCGGCGCGACGAGGTCGGGCGCGAGAAGAACGCGGCGGTCTCGCGGTCGGGCGCGCTCAACCGGCTCGACGTGTTCCGCGAGTGGCGCGAGCTCGACTGGGAGGAGCCTGTGCGTGCGATCGCCGAGCTCCACGAGGAGAAGCGGCGCATCGAGGGCGCGTCGACCGAGCTCAGCCGCATCGCCGACCAGCTCCGCGACCTCGCGCGCCGGGCCGCGGGCATCGCGTCCGAGCGTGACGCGCTGCTCTCGGCGGCGGGTGCCGACAAGCACGCTCTGGACAGCGCGCGCACGCAGCGCGACCGGTCGGCGCGCGTGCTCACCGAGCAGGGTCCGCTCGACGCGGCGCTGGTCGTCGAGCTCGCCCGGCTGTTCGACGCCGAGGCCGGGGACCAGGCCGCGGCCCAGGGCGGCGCTCCGGGCGACGTCGAGCCCGACGCGGTCGAGAGCGCGCTGCGGACCCGGCTCACGAGTCGCGTCGAGGAGGCACAGGCCCGGCAGGGCCAGCTCGGGACGCGCATCGCCGCGCAGATGACGGCGTTCCGCGCCGCGTACCCGGTCGAGACGACCGAGCTCGACAACGACGTACGGTCCGCCCCCGAGTACCGGGCGCTGCACGAGCGGCTCACGCGCGACGACCTGCCGCGCTTCGAGGTCGACTTCAAGACGTACCTCAACACCAACACGATCCGCGACATCGCGGGCTTCCACGCCGAGCTCTCCAAGCAGGCGGACCTGATCCGCGAGCGCGTCGAGATCATCAACGACTCGCTGCGTGCGATCGACTACAACCCCGGCCGGTACATCCGCCTCGAGATGGCGCCCACGCCCAACACCGAGGTGCGCGAGTTCCGGGCGGACCTGCGGGCGTGCACCGACGGTGCCCTGGGGCTCGACCTCGAGGGGCGCCGCGACGAGGACACGGGCGAGGAGACCGTCGCGTACTACTCGGAGGAGCGGTTCCTGCGGGTCAAGGCGATCGTCGAGCGGTTCCGTGGACGCGAGGGGCAGGCCGAGGCGGACGAGGCGTGGAAGCGTCGCGTGACCGACGTGCGGAGCTGGTTCGTGCTGTCCGCCTCGGAGCGCTCGCGCGAGGACGACGTCGAGCACGAGCACTACTCCGACTCGGGCGGCAAGTCCGGCGGTCAGAAGGAGAAGCTCGCCTACACGATCCTCGCGGCCTCGCTCGCGTACCAGTTCAAGCTCGACTGGGGCGCGGTGCGGTCCAAGGCGTTCCGGTTCGTCGTGATCGACGAGGCGTTCGGCCGGGGCTCCGACGAGTCGACCCGCTTCGCGCTCGAGCTCTTCAAGAGCCTCGGGCTCCAGCTGCTCATCGTGACGCCGCTGCAGAAGATCCACGTGATCGAGCCGTACATCTCGGCCGTGGGCTACGTCGACAACCCGACGGGCCGCAACTCGCGCTTGCGGACCTTGACGATCGAGGAGTACCAGCAGGAGAAGGAGGCCCACGCGGCCCTCTGAGCGGCCTCCGTTGCCGAGAACGGGGTTGAGGTCGCCATCCGTCGGATGACGGCCTCAACCCCGTTCTCGACCCCCTACGGAACGACCTTTCGTGGCAGGCGGACCTCGAACGTCGTGCCCGACGACGGAGCCGGGCCCGCGTCGCGCACCGTGATCTCGCCGCCGTGCGCCTGGACCACGGCCTGCGCGATCGCGAGGCCCAGCCCGGTCGAGCCGCCGACCCGGTTGCGCGCCGAGTCCCCGCGGCTGAACCGTTGGAACAGCGACGGCAGCAGGGCGGGCGGGATGCCGGGGCCGTCGTCGGTCACGGACAGGACGACGCGGTCGTCGCCGTCGGGCCGCAGACCCACGACCACGTGCGTGCCCGGCGGGGTGTGGACTCGGGCGTTGCCCAGCAGGTTCGTGAAGACCTGGCGCAGGCGTGCCTCGTCGCCCACGACCGTGACGTCGGGGATGTCGAACGTCTCGTCGCCGTCGGCCCACAGCGCGCCGCCCTCAGCGAGTGGCAGGTCCAGCTCCCACACGTGGTCGCGGCTGGCCGCGTGCGCGTCGGCGACCGCGTCGATCGCGAGCGCCGCGAGGTCCACCGGCTCCCGGTCGAGCGGTCGGCCGGCGTCGAGCCGGGCGAGCAGCAGGAGGTCCTCGACGAGCTCGCCCATGCGCAGCGCCTCGGACTCGATGCGGTCGAGCGCGCGCAGGGTGTCGGGCGGGACCTCGTCGGGGGAGCGACGCACGAGCTCCGAGTATCCGCGGATCGACGCGAGGGGCGTGCGCAGCTCGTGGCTCGCGTCGGCGACGAACTGGCGGACCTGGGTCTCGGACTCGTGGCGCGCGGTGAGGGACGCCTCGACGTGGTCGAGCATGCGGTTGAGCGCCGCGCCGACCTGTCCGACCTCGGTCCGCTCGTCCGTGAAGCGCTCGTCGACGCGCGGGATCTCGCCGACCTCTCCCCGGTCCAGGGGCAGCTCGGACACGTGGACGGCGGCGTCGGCGAGGGCGTCGAGCGGGCGCAGGGAGCGGCGGACGAGCCAGGTCCCGAGCACCGACGCGAGCGCGATCCCGATGGCCGCGAGGACGACCTCGACCAGGAGGTAGCCCTCGACGGTCTGGCTCACGGAGGCGGTGCTCATGGCCGTGACGGACGGCTCGCCGTGCTGGGTCGTGGTCGAGATCGCCCGGAACGTCCCGAGGTCGGCGACCTCTACGTCGTGCGGCTTTCCGTCGTCGGGCACGGACTCCAGGTCGTCGATCTGGGCGGTGTCGAGCTCGCGCCGGTCGCCCAGGTCGTCGACGTACCCCGCGAACTGCACCTCGCCGTTCGCGTACACGACGTTGATGGTCCCGGCGCCCTGCCCGGGCGGCAGGGGGTCGTCGTTCCCCGTGCCCGACGACGGCGCCTCGCCCGGGGAGGTCCCGGCACCGGGGTCCTGGGCGGGGGGCGCACCGTCGCCCGGCCGGTCGGAGGGCCCGCGCTCGGCGCGCTGGCTCGCCTGGACGAGCTCGTCGTCGAGGCGGTCGACCAGGCTCGTGCGCAGGGCGAGCGTCGAGCTGACGGCGAGCGCGACGCTGAGCACGAGCAGGATCCCGACGAGGACCATGACGAGCTGTCGGCGCAGGGTGCGCGGTCGGTCGGTGAGCGACGCCTGGGGTGAGGTCACGCGTCAGGCCTTCGCGGCGCCGTCGGGCTGGGGGCGTGCGGTGTCCGCGGCTCCCTCGGCGGGCTTGATGACGTACCCGACCCCGCGCAGGGTGTGGATCATGGGCTCGCGGCCCTTGTCGATCTTGCGGCGCAGGTAGGAGATGTAGAGCTCGACGATGTTGGCCTGCCCGCGGAAGTCGTAGTTCCACACGCGGTCGAGGATCTGCGGCTTGGACATGACGCGCCGGGCGTTGCGCATGAGGTAGCGCAGGAGCTCGAACTCGGTCGCCGACAGGTGGACGGGGTCGCCGCCTCGGAACACCTCGTGCGAGTCCTCGTCGAGGACCAGGTCGCCGACCACGACGGTCGAGTCCTCGCGGGCGGCGGTCGCGCCGCCGCGGCGCATGAGGCCGCGCAGCCTGGCCACGACCTCCTCGAGGCTGAAGGGCTTGGTGACGTAGTCGTCGCCGCCGGCGGTGAGCCCGGCGACGCGGTCCTCGACGGTGTCGCGGGCCGTGAGGAACAGGACGGGGACGTCGGGGGAGGTCGCGCGGATGCGGCGCAGCACGGTGAGCCCGTCGAGGTCAGGCAGCATGACGTCGAGCACGATCACGTCGGGCCCGACGTCGCGGGCCGTGCGGATCGCGGACTGCCCGTCGAGGGCGGTCGAGACGTCCCATCCCTCGTAGCGCAGGGCAGAGGTGAGGAGCTCGGCGAGGTTGGGCTCGTCGTCGACCACGAGGACACGCACGGGGGAGCCGTCGGCCCGGGTCAGGCGCTCGGGGGCGCGCGGGGAGACGAGGGGTTCCGTGGGCGCGGGGGGCGTGGTCATGGGTCCATGGTGAGCGCGGTGTCTCGGTCGCGCCTGTGGTGTTCCTATGAACCGACTGTGAGGGCGTGCCGTCAGTCGAGCGGCCGCTCCCGGTGGGACGCCGCGAGCGTCGAGGCCAGGATCGCCTCGATCGCGAAGGCCGTGGCGCCGGCGAGGTCGACCGCGTCGGGGTCGAGCAACCACTGGGTCTGGAGGCCGTCCATGACGGCGATGATGGTGCTGGCGGCCCGGTCGAGCGCTTCGGGGTCGAGCTCGACGTCGTCCTCGGGGGTCAGGAGGCCGGCCTCGCGACGTTCGGCGATCACGGTGGTCAGGGCGCTCGTGATGTCTCCGCGCAGGCCGGCGAAACGGTTCGCGGCCCAGTCGCGCGCGGGGTGCTGGTCGGTCACGGACTCGCCGGTCAGGACGGTGTAGGCCTGCACGATGCCGGGGCGCTCGGCATTCATCCGGGCGGTCGTGACGAGGTGGCGGAACAGGTCGAGCCCGCCGGGGATGTGCTTGCCCTCGAGGTGCTCGACGTCGACGACGTCCCGGAACTCGAGGACCTCGATGAGGAGCTGGTTCTTGGAGCCGAAGTGGTGGAGCACCCCGGCGTGGGTGATCCCGACCTGCTCGGCGACCTCGGCGAGCGAGCCCTGGTGGTACCCCTTGGACCCGAAGACGCGCATGGCTGCGCGCAGGATCTCCTCGCGCCGGGCGGCGGTGCCCTTGCGCGGTCGGCGCGTGCGCGCCGGTGTGGCCTCTGTCATGACCGCAACCATACTGTGATCTTCGTAGACTTACTGACCTGTAAGTAAGTGTGGTTGTATATCGGCCAGCAGACAACGCCGTCCGAACGGAGCACCTGGTGTCACTGAAGACCCACGACGTCACGACCGACGTCACCCCCGACGTCAGCCCTGAGGGCGCGGTCGACGTCGACGGGACCGAGGAACGCCTCGCGCGCCTCGCCGCAGACCTCACGGTCGAGGAGAAGGTCTCCCTCGTCGTCGGCGCGGGCATGTGGACCACGACCCCGATCGAGCGCATCGGCCTCCGCGCCGTCGCGATGTCGGACGGCCCCGTGGGCGTGCGTGGCACGGGCGGCGAGACCGACGGGGCCGCACCGGGAGCGCAGACCTCCGCGATGCTCCCCGCCCCCAGCGCGCTCGCCGCGACCTGGGACCTCGACCTCGCGGCCCGCGCCGGCGCGCTCTTCGCGTCCGAGGCCCGCCGCCACGGCGTCCACGTGGTCCTCGCCCCGCAGATCAACCTCCAGCGCACGCCCGTCGGCGGCCGCCACTTCGAGTGCTACTCCGAGGACCCGCACCTGACCGCCGAGATCGCGGTCGAGCTCGTGCGCGCCTCGCAGGAGAACGGCGTCGGGATGAGCGTCAAGCACTACGTCGCGAACGACTCCGAGACCGAGCGCACGCGCTACCTCGCCCGCCTCGACGAGCGCACGCTGCGCGAGGTCTACCTCCCGCCGTTCGAGCGCGTCGTGCACGAGGCCCGGGCCTGGAGCGTCATGGGCGCCTACTCGGGCGTCGACGACGGCGAGACCGCCGCGCCCGTCCTCGAGCACCGCCCGCTCCTCACGGGCGTCCTCAAGGACGAGTGGGGCTTCGACGGCGTCGTCGTGAGCGACTGGGTCGCGACCAAGTCGATCCGCGGCGCGGTCGAGGGAGGGCTCGACCTCCAGATGCCCGGCCCCGACGGCCCCTGGGGCGACGGCCTGCTCGACGCCGTCCGCTCGGGCGAGGTCGCCGAGGCCGAGCTCGACGACAAGGTCCTGCGCCTCCTGCGCCTGGCGCACCGGGTCGGCGCGCTCGACCTCGGCGCCGTTCCCGGCACCGCTCGGGTGACCGGCCCCCAGCCCGACGGCGCACCCTCCTCCGCGTCGTCGGCCCGCGACGGGCTCACGGGCCAGGAGGCGTCGGCCGCCTTCCTCCGTGAGCTCGTCGCCCGCTCGATCGTCGTGCTCAAGAACTCACCGGTGGCACCGTGCGCAGGGGCTCCAGGCGGGGAGACCCGGCTCGTCCCCCTCGACCCCGCCACCCTCGCGGCCCCGGGGCGCCCCCTGACCGTGGCGCTCCTCGGCCCGGCCGCGACCGCCCCCTTCCTGCAGGGCGGAGGCTCGTCGTTCGTCGTCCCGGACCGCGTCTCGACCCCCGAGGAGGAGATCCGCGCAGGCCTGCCCGAGGGCACGCGCCTGCTCGTCCACGACGGTGCGCGCTCCCGCTCCAACCCGCCCGCGCTCGACGTCTCCGGCCGGTGCAGCGACCCGCTCACGGGTGCCCCCGGCCTGCGCGTCGAGCTGCTCGACGCCCGCGGCGAGGTCCTCGACTCCCGCACGGCCCCGACGTGGGACGGCTGGCTCCAGGACGTCCGCGCCGACGCCGTGGCCGTGCGGGTCCGCGCCGACGTCGACCTCGACGAGCCCGGCACGCACGAGCTCGGCATCGGCACGGTCGGCGTCCACACCGTCACGGCCGACGGCCAGCTCGTCTCGACCGGCGACGTCGTGGTCGACGAGGACGTCGTGCTCAGCTCGGGGCACAACCACCCCGTCGCACGCACGGTGACCGTCGAGGTCGCCGAGCCGCGCACCGCGCACCTGGACGCCACCCTCCAGGTGGTGCACGCCGTCGGGTACGCGTCGTTCGTGCGCGGCGAGCTGGTCCACCGGCTGCCCGGCGCGAGCGCCGAGGAGCTGCTCGACGACGCCGTCGCCGCGGCCGCCGCGGCCGACGTCGCGATCGTCGTGATCGGCACGACCGAGGAGGTCGAGTCCGAGGGCTACGACCGCCCCGACCTCGACCTGCCGGGCAACCAGAACAGGTTGGTCGAGCTCGTCCTGCAGGCCAACCCGAGGACCGTGGTCGTCGTCAACGCGGGCGCCCCCGTCCTGCTGCCGTGGCTCGACGACGCCCCGAGCGTCCTGTGGGCCTGGCTCGGCGGGCAGGAGGCCGGGACCGGTCTCGCCGACGCGCTGCTCGGGGCGACCGAGCCCTCGGGCCGTCTCCCGTGGACGCTGCCCGCCCGGGCCGAGGACGTCCCCGTCCCGCACGCCATCCCCCGCGAGGGCGTCGTCGAGTACACCGAAGGGCTCGACGTCGGCTACCGCGCGTGGGAGCGCACGGGGGCCACACCTGCGGCCCCGTTCGGTCACGGCCTCGGCTGGTCCGAGTGGGAGTACGTGGGGGCGACCGTCGTCGGCCCCGGCGACCGCTCGGACGTCCTTCTCGAGGTGACCGTCCGCAACGCCGGCACCCGCGCGAGCCGTGAGGTCGTGCAGGTGTACGTCGAACCCGACACCGCCTCGGCCCACGACGCGACCGAGGCCCCCTACCGCCCCGTGCGCTGGCTCGGCGGCTTCGCCGTCGTCGACGCCGCCCCGGGCGAGACCACCACGGCTCGCGTGCGCGTCCCCGCACGCGCCTTCCAGACCTGGGACGTCCCCGCGCAGCAGTGGGTCACCGCTGCCGGCGGGCACGTCCTGCGGGCCGGCCGGTCGATCCGCGACCTCCGGCTCCGGGCGACCCTGCCCGACTGACCCCGGGGCGCTGGGCGACCTGTTCGACCAGCCCCCGAACGCACGACCCGCACGACCTGCACGACCCGCACGGCCTGCTCGACCCAGCCCCACCCCGTCCCACCAGCAAGATGACCGGTTCACCGCGGACCGCACGTACGGTTCGTTCAGATTTTCGGTGCAAGGAGGCACTCATGAACAAGCGCAGGATCAGCACGGCGATCATCGGGCTCACGTCCCTCGCCCTGGTAGCCACCGCATGCAGCGGCGGCAGCGGCGACGGGGGAACCTCGTCGGCAGCCAGCTCGGACGTTCTCACGATCGGCATGCCCAACGGCCCGCAGACCGACAACTCGAACCCCTTCGCGAACACGTCCTCGGCGATGTCGCTCGGCTACGCGTTCGCGATCTACGAGCCGCTCGCCCAGGTCAACACCGTGCGGCCCTCCGAGGACCCCACGCCGTGGCTCGCGAGCGAGTGGGAGTGGAACGCCGACTACACGCAGCTCACCCTCACGGCCCGCGACGGCGTCAAGTGGTCCGACGGCGAGGACTTCACCGCCGAGGACATCGCCTACTCGTTCCAGATCCGCAAGGACAACGAGGGCCTCAACACGTTCGCCCTGCCCTTCGGCGACATCGCGGTCGACGGCAACAAGGTCACGGTCTCGTTCACCGCGGGCCAGTTCGTCAAGCAGGCCCAGATCCTCCAGCTCTTCATCGTCCCCGAGCACATCTGGAAGGACGTCGACGACCCGACCACCTGGACGAACGAGGAGCCCGTCGGCACCGGCCCGTACACCCTCAAGTCCTGGACAGCGCAGGCCGCGACCCTCACCGCGCGCGACGACTACTGGGGCGGCGAGCTCGGCGTCAAGGAGCTGCGCTACAGCTCGTACAACGACAACAACGCCCTCACCAACGCCCTCGTCTCGGGCGAGGCGCAGTGGGGATGGACGTTCATCCCCGACTACCAGAAGGTCTACATCGACGCGAACCCCGACGTGAACAACCAGTGGGCCCCCACGGGCCTCGGCGTCGACTCGCTCTTCCTCAACACCGAGACCGAGCCGTTCGACGACGTCGCCGTCCGCAAGGCCGTCCAGATGGTCCTCGACCGCCAGCAGATCTCCGACCTCGCGTCCTCGGGCGTCTTCCCGCCCCTGCTCAACGTCACGGGCATGCCCGAGCCCGCCGGCACCGACTTCATCACCGCGCCCTTCCAGGGCAAGAAGTACACGGTCGACGTCGACGGCGCCAAGAAGGTCCTCGCCGACGCCGGCTACACCCTCGACGGCACGACCCTCAAGGACCCCGAGGGCAACGCCGTGACGTTCACGCTCACCAACCCCACGGGCTGGTCCGACTACCTGACCGAGCTCCAGATGGTCGCCGACGCCGTCAAGCCCCTCGGCATCGACGCCACCGTCGAGGGCCAGAACGCCGACGCATGGTTCACCGCGATCGCCGAAGGCGACTTCCAGGCCTCCATGCACTGGACCGACGGCGGCGCCACCCCCTGGGACACCTACTCCAACCAGATGGACGGTGCCCAGTACATGCCGCTCGGCGAGCGTGCCAACTGGAACTTCGGGCGCTTCAAGAACGACGAGGCGACCGCAGCCCTGGCCACGTACGCCAACGCCACGGACGAAGCAGCCCGCACCGCCGCGCTCGAGACCGTCCAGCAGGTCTTCGTCGACCAGGTCCCGACCATCGCGCTCCTCGGACGCCCGGCCGCGGCCCAGTACTCGACCAAGAACTTCGTGGGCTGGCCCTCGGACGAGGACCCGTACGCGAACCCTCAGCCGACGACGGCGAACGCGTCGCTGATCCTCACGAAGCTGAAGCCGGCTTCCTGATCGTCTCGTGAGCGAGGGGGCGGGGCCAGGGCCCCCCCCCCGCCCCGGCGGCGGGTCGGCGCTGTGTCCACCCCCGTGCCCCCCGCAGT
>NZ_JBHUAD010000046.1:0-21906 GCF_042789955.1 Oerskovia sp. NPDC056781 | reverse complement strand
GGCCTCGAGCGACCGGGAGGCGGCAGAACCCCGCCCGGTCGTGGGGGGCGGGAGCGGGGGCCGGCGCGGGAGCCGGGACCTCAGGCCTTCGGCGTGACGTACGGGATGCGGCCGCGGTCGACCGCCCGGTAGTCGAGCAGCGCAGAGCCGATGACCCCGACGAGGAGCACCACGGCGAAGACGACGCGGTCGTAGAACTCGTAGTTGCGCAGGACGGCCAGGACGATCCCGAGCAGGACGATCTTGACGAGCCAGCTGCCCAGCACGACGGCCGCCGTCGTCGTCGGGGTCGAGCGCGCGGTACGCGCCATCGCCACGATCGTCGTGCCGGAGAACACCAGCGCGATCGCGACGCCCATGAGCGCACCCCAGACACCTGCGGTACCGGCCAGGAGCGCCCCCAGCCCCACGCCCAGGACCAGGAGTCCTCCGAGCAGCAGCAGGGTGTCGCGCAGCGCGGTCCGGAACACGGCGCTGACCGCGTCGCCCACGGCGTCCGCCGAGCCCTGCGCGGGGCTCGCCGTGGGCTCCACCCCGCTCGGGCCCTGGTCGCTCGTCGGCTCGTCGGGAGTCTGCGGTGCGGGGGTCGTCATCGGGAGTGTCCTTCGGGGTGGGCGCGGAACGGATCGGTCGGGGGGTCGGTGGTGGGCGGCGTCGCCGCAGGCGCGACCGGCGAGGCACCGCTCGCCGCCGCGACGCGTCGTGGCGGGGGCGCGGACGGGATGCCCTCGGGCGCGGTGACCGCGTCGTCGTCGAGGAACCGACCACGGGTGCGCAGCGGGCCGAGCGTGAGGATCGCCGCCACGACGACGGCCACGACCAGCCCGATCGCGACGTTCTCCGCGGGCCAGCGCACGAGCGCGACCGCGCCGAACGCGAAGACCGCGGTCCACACGTACATGATGATGACCGCGCGCCGGTGCGAGTGGCCGAGCGCCAGGAGCCGGTGGTGCAGGTGGAGCCGGTCCGGGTGGAAGGGCGACTTGCCCGTCCCTACCCGGCGGACCACGGCGAGGACCATGTCGAGCAGCGGGAGCAGGATGACCGCGAGCGGCAGCAGGATCGGGATGAGCTCGCGCTGCCGGCTCGGGTCCGAGGCCATGCCGGTGTCGATGCTCCCGGTGACCACGATCACTGCGGACGCGAGCACGAGCCCGAGCACCATGGAGCCGGAGTCGCCCATGAAGATTCGGGCGGGATGGAAGTTGTGGGGCAGGAACCCGAGGCAGATGCCGACGAGGGCAGCCATGACCAGGGTCGCGAGGTTCGAGTAGTCGGTGGGGCTCGCGGCGACCGTCAGGCTGTAGGTGTAGACGAAGTAGGCGCTGCCGCCGATCGCGATGAGTCCCGCGGCCAGGCCGTCGAGCCCGTCCACGAAGTTCACGGCGTTCATCGCGACCACGATGACGAGCACCGTGACGATGAGCGAGAGCCGGGACGAGCCGATGACGAGCCCGTTGATGGGGAACGTCACGAGCTGCACGCCCTGCCACGCGACGAACAGCGCCGCGAGGACCTGACCGGCGAGCTTGGTCATCCAGTCCAGGTCCCAGATGTCGTCCGCGACGCCGAGGAGACAGACGATGAGCGCCCCGCCGACGATCGCCCACGCCCGGTCGTCGATCGCGAAGACCCCGTCGAGGAAGGGCATCTGCGAGGCGAACGTCACCGCCACGACGAGCCCAGCGGTCATCGCGAGCCCGCCGAGGCGGGCCGTGGGGATGGTGTGCACGTCGCGGTCACGGACCGCGGTGATGGCCCCCGTCCTCGCGGCGACCCAGTACGCGAGCGGCGTGAGGAGGTAGGTGACCGCCGCTGCGATCAGCAGGACGAGCAGATAGACCCTCACCCGCCGTTCGCCTCCGGGCCGCTCGCCGGCACGGTCTCGTCGGAGGGCGCGTCCTCGTCCGTCGGCAGGTCGCCGGTCCCGGCCACCTCGCCGGTCGGCTCGGCCACCTCGCCGGTCGGCTCCGCGACCTCGTCGGCGGGCTCCTCGCCAACCCCCAGGACCGGCGCGACCTCGCGGAGGCGCTCGAGCGACACGGCGCCCTCGCGCACGACCCGCAGGTGCGGCCCCGTCGCGTCGACGATGGTCGAGGCCACTCCCCCGGGCGCGGTGCCGCCGTCGAGGTAGACGGCGACCGAGTCCCTGAGCTGGACCTGGGCGTCGTCGACCTCGAGCGCGGCGGGCAGGCCCGTCGAGTTGGCGCTCGAGACCGCGAGCGGTCCCGTGCGGCGCAGCAGGGCGAGCGCGGCCGGGTGGTCGGGCATGCGCAGCGCGACGGTCCCGTGCGTCTCGCCGAGGTCCCACGCGAGCGAGGGCTGGGCGGTCAGGATGATGGTGAAGCCGCCGGGCCAGAACGCCTCGACGAGGGCGCGCGCGTCGTCGGGCACGTCGGTCGCGAGCCCGTCGAGGGTCCGCAGGTCGGGGACGAGGACGGGCGGCGGCATCTGCCGCCCGCGCCCCTTCGCGGCCAGGAGGGCCGTGACGGCCTCGGCGTCGAACGCGTCGGCCCCGATCCCGTAGACCGTGTCGGTCGGCAGGACCACGAGGCCGCCTCGCGAGACGGCGTTCACCGCCTCGTCGATCGACGGTCCCCAGGTGTTCGGGTCGGTGACGGGGTGCACAGAGCTCACGCTTCTCAGTCTTCCATGTCCGAAGGGTCCCCTGGTGCGGGGTCTGGCTCGCTCGCCGGGCGCGCGCGCCGGGCCACGACCATACGTGGTCTGCCCGTGAGGTCGCTGGCCGTCCGGATGTCCTCGAAGCCGCCGACCGCGGCGACCATGTCGCGCGCCGACCGCGCCTGCACCTCGGCGTGCTCCATGACGTAGAGGCCGCCGGGGGCCAGGAGCCGGGCGGCCGCGCGGGTCACGCCGCGAGGCACCTCGAGGCCGTCCTCGCCGAGCCCGTAGAGCGCGACCTGGGGGTCGTGCAGCGCGACCTCGGGGTCGCGCGGGACCGCGTCGGGCGGCACGTACGGCGGGTTCGAGACGACGACGTCGCACGACCCGTCGAGCTCGGCGAGCGCGGTCCGTGCGTCCCCACGCACCAGGTGCACGACGACGCCGCTCGCCTCGCGCGTCCGGGTGACGTTGCGTTCTGCCCACACGTGCGCGTCGCGGTCGAGCTCGACCGCGTGCACCCGGGCGCCCGGGACCTCGGTCGCGACGGCCAGGGCGATCGCGCCAGACCCCGTGCACAGGTCCACGACGACCGGCCCCTCGGAGCCCCGGGCGACGCCGAGAGCCTCGTCGATCGCGACCTGCGCGACCTGCTCCGTCTCGGGACGCGGCACGAAGACGCCGGGTCCCACGACGAGGTCGAGGTGCCGGAAGGGGGCGGTCCCGACGAGGTGCTGGAGCGGCACGCGCTCGGCACGGGCGTCGAGCAGACGAGCGAGCTCGTCGAGCACGGCGTGCACGGTGCGGGCGGTGCGGGCGGGCAGCAACGAGGACACGGGACGTCCCATGACCGCCGCCGAGACGACACGCTCGCGCGGGACGCCCGCGGCGTGCGCGAGCAGCAGCTCGGCGTCCACGCGGGGCGTGTCGATCCCGGCGCGGTCCAGGCGGGCCGCCGCTTCACGCACGAGGCGCGAGACGTCGTCGGGCAGGGCGTGGGCGGGGCCGTCACCTGACGGCGACGGCGAGACCACCGGGGAGGTCACGACGCCGCGGCGGCGAGGCGGGCCGCCTCGTCGGCGTCGATGGCCGAACGGATCACGGGCTCCAGGTCGCCGTCGAGCACCTGGTCCAGGTTGTACGCCTTGTAGCCCGTGCGGTGGTCCGCGATCCGGTTCTCCGGGTAGTTGTACGTCCGGATGCGCTCGGAGCGGTCGACCGTGCGCACCTGGGAGCGGCGCAGGTCGTTCGCGGCCGCCGCCTCCTCCTCCTGGCGTGCGGCCAGGAGCCGGGCACGCAGCACGCGCATGGCCTGCTCGCGGTTCTGGAGCTGGGACTTCTCGTTCTGCATCGAGACCGTGATGCCCGTGGGCAGGTGCGTGATGCGCACCGCGGAGTCCGTCGTGTTGACGGACTGACCGCCCGGGCCCGAGGACCGGTACACGTCGATGCGGAGCTCGTTCTGGTCGATCTCGATCTCGCCGGCGTCCTCGACCTCGGGGAACACGAGCACGCCCGCGGCCGAGGTGTGGATGCGGCCCTGCGACTCGGTCACGGGCACGCGCTGGACGCGGTGCACGCCGCCCTCGTACTTGAGGTTGGCCCACACTCCATCGGCAGGGTCGGTGGAGCCTGCTCGAGCCTTGACCGCGACCTGGACGTCCTTGTAGCCGCCGAGGTCGGAGTCCGTGGCCTCGATGACCTCGGTCTTCCAGCCCCGGCGCTCGGCGTAGCGCAGGTACATGCGCAGCAGGTCGCCCGCGAACAGCGCGGACTCCTCGCCGCCCTCGCCCGCCTTGATCTCGAGGATCACGTCGCGTCCGTCGTCGGGGTCGCGCGGCACGAGGACCCGGCGCAGCTTCTCGGTCGCGGCCGCGGCGGCCTCCTGGAGCGCGGGGAGCTCGGCGGCGAAGGAAGCGTCCTCTGCAGCAAGCTCGGCCGCGGCCTCGGCGTCGTCGGTCGCGTCGCGCCACGCGCGGTAGGCCGCGACGACCTGGCCCAGCTCGGCGTAGCGGCGCCCGAGCGTGCGCGCCCGGCCGGCGTCCGCGTGGACCGCGGGGTCGGCGAGCAGCGTCTCGATCTCGGCGTGCTCGGCGAGCAGGTGTTCGACGGCGGCGAAGGACTCGGTCACGAGGGTGTCCTGACGAGAGGGGTGGGTGGCTGGGGCTGTGCGGCTGACTGCGGCTGACTGCGGCTGACTGCGGCTGACGGGGCTGATCGCGGCTCGGTGCGGTGCCGCGTGGTGCCGCGTGGAGTGGCGTGGCGCGACGCGCTCGCGCCGGAAAGACGACAGCGCCGGTGGAACGGGCACGCCGCCTGCCCCTGGAGAGGTTGACGGACGCCCGGACCACCGGCGCTGGAGAGTCGCTACTTGTCGGCGGCCTTCTTGCCGTAACGAGCCTCGAAGCGGGCCACGCGGCCACCGGTGTCGAGGATCTTCTGCTTGCCCGTGTAGAACGGGTGGCAGGCCGAGCAGACGTCGGACGAGATGCGTCCGGACTTCTCGGTGCTGCGCGTGACGAACGTGGAACCGCAGGTGCAGGTCACCTCGGTCACGACGTACTCGGGGTGGATATCAGCCTTCACAGGACTCTCCTCAGTGGGGTGCCCCCGGGTCGCCTGCGGACAGCAGCCGTGAACCGGGGACGGGGAAACCAACAGGACATTGTGCCAGACGGGTCCGGCACACGAAAAATCCGTGGGCCGCTCTCTCGGGGCGAGCGGCCCACGCGCGATCAGACGGCGCGGCCGACCTCTTCGTCGTTGTTGATGCCGCCAGGTGTGGTCTTCTGCACCTGGAGCAGGAACTCGACGTTGGACTTCGTCTCCTTGAGCTTGCCGAGCAGCAGCTCGATGGCCTGCTGCTGGTCGAGCGCACCCATCACGCGGCGCAGCTTGTAGACGATGCGGAGCTCGTCCTGCGGCATGAGGATCTCCTCGCGGCGCGTACCGGACGCGTTGACGTCCACGGCCGGGAAGATGCGCTTGTCCGCGAGCGAGCGGGAGAGCCGGAGCTCCATGTTCCCGGTGCCCTTGAACTCCTCGAAGATGACCTCGTCCATCTTGGAGCCGGTCTCGACGAGCGCCGAGGCGAGGATCGTGAGCGACCCGCCGTTCTCGATGTTGCGCGCGGCGCCGAAGAAGCGCTTGGGCGGGTAGAGCGCCGAGGCGTCGACACCACCGGACAGGATGCGCCCGGAGGCCGGGGCCGCGAGGTTGTAGGCGCGCGACAGTCGCGTGAGCGAGTCGAGCAGCACGACGACGTCCTGGCCCAGCTCCACGAGACGCTTGGCGCGCTCGATCGCGAGCTCGGCGACGATCGTGTGGTCGGAGGCCGGACGGTCGAACGTCGAGGCGATGACCTCCCCCTTGACGGTGCGCTCCATGTCGGTGACCTCTTCAGGTCGCTCGTCCACGAGCACGACCATGAGGTGGACCTCAGGGTTGTTCGTCGTGATCGCGTTCGCGATCTGCTGCATGATGATCGTCTTGCCCGCCTTGGGCGGAGCGACGATCAGACCACGCTGGCCCTTGCCGATCGGGGCGACGATGTCGATCACGCGCGGCGTGAGACGACCGACCTCGCCCGTCTCCAGGCGCAGGCGCTCCTGCGGGTAGAGCGGGGTCAGCTTGTTGAACTCGGCACGGTTGCGGGCCGCCTCGGGAGACATGCCGTTGACCGAGTCGAGCCGGACCAGCGCGTTGAACTTCTGGTTGCGCGGTCCGGTCTGCTGGAACGACTCCCCGTCGCGGGGCTGACGCACCGCGCCGACGATCGCGTCACCGCGACGCAGGCCCGACTTCTTGACCTGGCCGAGCGAGACGTAGACGTCGTTCGGACCGGGCAGGTAACCGCTGGTCCGCACGAACGCGTACTGGTCGAGCACGTCGAGGATGCCGGCCACAGGCAGCAGCACGTCGTCCTCGGACACCTCGATCTCGTCGAGGCCCACGACGTCGATGTTCCCGCCACGGGTGCGGCCGCGCTTGCGGTCGCGGTCGCGGTTGCGGTCGCGCCCACGACGGCGGCGCCCGCCGCGCTCGTCGTACTCGTCCGCCTGGCGGTTGCCCTGGCCCTGCTGGTCGCGCTGGCCACCCTGCTGGTTGCCCTGGCCCTGCTGGCGCTGGCCGCCCTGGCGTTCCTGCTGGCCGTTCTGGCGCTCGACCTGGCCCTGCTGGTCGCGCTGGTCGCGCTGCTCGCGCTGGCGCTCCTGGCGTCCGTTGCCCGCTCCGGCGGCCTCGGGAGCCGACTCACGAGCGGTCTCGCCCTCGCCGCCGCGCGGGGCACCAGCGCCCCGTCCGGCGCGGCGCGAGCCACGCTCGGGAGCCGTGCCCGTCACCAGACCGACGGCGGCGGCCGCACGAGCGGCACGCTCGTCCGGGGTCTCCCCCCCGGCTGCGCGGTCGGCGTCGACGCGCGCGGCTCGGCTGCCCTGCTCCAGGAGCGGGGCGACGATGTCGGCGGCCTGGTCGGCGCGCGCGGAACGCTGGCCCCGCTCGCGGCGGGGGCGCTCGGTGCGCTCGACGTTCTCGGTCGCCGTGCGCACGGGGACCTCGACGGCCGGCTGCACGACGACCTTCTCGGCCTGGGTGTCCTTCTCCGGCGCGCGACGCGCGGCGGCGGACACCCCGGCGGTGCGCTCGGGAGCGCTCTTCTCGCCGGAGGTGGAACGGATGACGTCGACAAGATCGCTCTTGCGCATCTTGGACGTGCCCTTCACACCGAGCTGCGAGGCGAGTGCCTGCAGCTCGGGGAGGCGCAGCGTCGAGAGTGCGCCTGCACGGGCGGTGTCGGTGGTGTCTGTCACGAAGGACCCTTCCCCTCGTTTGCGCCCACTTGCTCTGTACGAGGGGTGGGCCGCGGGTGATCGACGCTCGGCACGTGACGGCCGGAACGCAGTGGAACCACGCGTCAGTGGTACGACGACGTCAGCTGACGTGGGCTGGATTGCCTTCTCGCGGGGTATGAGGCGCAGTCAGTGGTTGCTCTGCCGATGCCCGGGGACTCGGCGGAGATTCGTCGAGGAATCACCGAGGCATCATCACGAACCTGCGAAGGCTCAATGGATTCTACCATCCGTAGCCCCCCGCAGGACCAGTCCCCCCAGGGGCCGCGCCAGGGGTCGACGTCCGGTCAGCGCACCTGTCGGGGGGACGGTTCCGGGAGACCCGTCGAACCCAGGACGCGCTCCGAACGCACGCCTCCCTGGTCGATGCCTGGACGGTACGCGCGCCACTGGTCCGACCCGTGCAGCAGGTCGCGCAGCACGACGTCGGCCCGGTCACGGTCCTCGACCCTCCCCAGCAGCAGGACCGTGGGTCCCGCACCCGAGATCGTCGCTGCCAGGCCGTCGGCACGCAGCGCGCGCACGAGCTCCCACGACGCGGACATGACCCCCGCGCGATACTCCTGGTGGAGCCGGTCCTCGGTCGCGTCGAACAGGTGCTGCGGCGAACGGGTCAGCGCCTCGACGAGCAGCGCCGCACGCCCCGCGTTGAGCGCGGCGTCCGCGTGCGGCACGGTCTCCGGCAGGACGCCCCGAGCACGGCTCGTCGCGAGCCGGACGGTGGGGACCAGCACGGTCGCCTCGATGTCCGGGTGGACCTCGAGGCGCACCGCGTGCGCTCCCTCGTCCCCCTCGACCGCGCTCGTCCACGCGATGGTCGCTCCCCCGTGGATCGCGGGAGCGGCGTTGTCGGGGTGACCCTCGAACTCGGTCGCGAGCTGCAGGACCGTCGCGTCGTCCAGGGCCGCGGGGTCCGCGACCATGGCGCGCGCGGCGACGATCCCCGCCACCACCGCAGCGGCCGAGGATCCGAGGCCCCGGCCGTGCGGGATCGCGTTGGTCGCCGTCAGGTGCAGCCCCGTCTGGGGCGCGCCGACCAGGTCGAGGGCTGCGCGCAGCGCGCGCACGACCAGGTGCCGCTCGTCGCCGGGGACCTCACCGGCCCCTTCCCCCTCGACGTCGACGACCACGTCGCCGTTGCCGAGCGCGCGCACCTCGAGCACGTCGTAGCGCGCGAGGGCCAGCCCCATGGCGTCGAAGCCCGGGCCGAGGTTCGCGCTCGTCGCGGGCACACGCACGCGCACATGGTCGGCTCCGAGCTGCATCTCGCGGGACCTCTCTTCGGGAAGCTACGGGGACTTCAGGACGGAACGCTCAGCCGAGCTGGAGCGCGTCGGCGATCGAGACGACGTCGGCACTGACCCGGATCGGCGTCACGTCGGCGCCGTCGAGCGTCTTGAGCGCCCACTGCGGGTCCTTGAGCCCGTGGCCCGTGACCGTGACGACGATGCGCGCGCCCGCGGGCACGAGACCGCGCTCGGCCCGCGAGAGGATGCCCGCGACACCGGCCGCCGAGCCGGGCTCGACGAACACGCCGGCCTCGGCCGACAGGATGCGGTGCGCCGCGAGGATCTGCTCGTCGGTCACGGCCTCGATGACTCCGCCCGACTCGTCGCGCGCGGCCTCGGCCTGCGCCCAGGAGGCGGGGTTGCCGATGCGGATCGCGGTCGCGATGGTCTCGGGGTGCGTGATGGGGTGGCCCGCGACGATCGGGGCGGCACCGGCAGCCTGGAAGCCCCACATGATCGGGGTCCTCGTCGAGACGGCAGGCAGGTGCGCTCCCGGGGCGTCGGGGTCGCCGAGGCCCGCGTACTCGCGGAAGCCCTTCCAGTACGCGGTGATGTTGCCCGCGTTGCCCACGGGCAGGGCGTGGATGTCCGGGGCGTCACCCAGCGCGTCGACGATCTCGAACGCACCGGTCTTCTGCCCCTCGATGCGGTCAGGGTTGACCGAGTTCACGAGCTCGACCGGGTAGGCCTCCGCGAGCTTGCGAGCCGCGACCAGGCAGTCGTCGAAGTTGCCGTCGACCTGGAGCAGCTTGGCGCCGTGCGCGATCGCCTGGCTCAGCTTGCCCATCGCGATCTTGCCGTCCGGGACCAGGACGGCGCACACCATGCCGGCCTTGGTCGCGTACGCGGCGGCCGAGGCCGACGTGTTGCCCGTCGAGGCGCACACCACGGCCTTCGCCCCCCGGCCCGCGGCCGAGGAGATCGCCGCGGTCATGCCGCGGTCCTTGAACGACGCGGTCGGGTTCATGCCCTCGACCTTGAGGAAGACCTGCGCCCCGGTCAGGGCCGAGAGCGCGGGCGCCTCGACGAGCGGCGTGCCGCCCTCGCCGAGCGTCACGATGCGCTCGGTGACGTGGGCGGGCATGCGGTCGGCGTACTCGGCGATGATGCCTCGCCACTGGTGGGCCATCAGGCTCCCTCGACTCTCAGGACGGACGTGATCTCTCGGACGGGTTCGAGCACCGCGATCGCGTCGACCGTCGCGGCGAGCGCCGCCTCCGCTGCGGCGTGGGTCGTGATGACGAGGTGCGCTACGCCGGTCGACCCGTCGTCGGCGCCGTGCGTGTCGTCGGCCCCGGGCGCGGCGGCTTCGGAGGGCTGGCGCACGGCCTCGATCGAGACGCCCTTCGACGCCAGGACCTGGGCGACCTGCGCCAGGACACCGGGGCGGTCGTCGACCGCGAGACGGACCTGGTAGCGCGTGACCGCGGTGCTGGCCGGCAGGATCGGCAGGGCCGCGTAGGTGGACTCCTCGGGCCCCTTGCCGCCGAGCACGCGGTGGCGCGCGGCGGACACGACGTCGCCGAGCACTGCGGACGCCGTCGGCGCTCCGCCCGCACCGCGGCCGTAGAACATGAGCTCGCCCGCCGCGTCGGCCTCGACGAAGACCGCGTTGAAGGCCCCGCGCACACCCGCGAGCGGGTGCGCGACCGGCACGAGCGCCGGGTGCACGCGCACCGAGACGCCGTGCGAGCCGTCGTCGTCCGTCACGGACTCCGCGATGGCGAGCAGCTTGATGACGTGACCGGTCTGCGCGGCCCACGCGACGTCGTCGGCGGTGATTCTCGTGATGCCCTCGCGCGCGACGTCCTCGAGCGAGACGCGCGTGTGGAACGCGAGGCTCGCAAGGATCGCGGCCTTGGCCGCGGCGTCGAAGCCCTCGACGTCGGCGGTCGGGTCGGCCTCGGCGTATCCGAGGTCCTGAGCCTGGCGCACGGCGTCGTCGAACGACATGCCCGTGCTCGCCATCTGGTCCAGCACGTAGTTCGTGGTGCCGTTGACGATGCCCAGGATGCGGCGCACGCTGTCGCCCGCGAGGGACTCGCGGACGGGGCGGACGATCGGGATCGCGCCCGCGACCGCGGCCTCGAAGTAGATGTCGACGCCCGCGGTGTCCGCGGCCTTGTAGAGCGTGGGGCCGTCCTCGGCGAGGAGCGCCTTGTTCGCGGTCACGACGGCGGCGCCCGCCTCGATCGCCCGCAGCAGCAGCGCGCGGGCCGGCTCGATGCCGCCCATGACCTCGATGACGATGTCGGCGCGCGCGACGAGCCCCTCGGCGTCCTCCGTCAGGAGCGAGCGGTCGACCGACTCGGCGAGCGGCCGCGGGGCCGACGCGTCACGCACCGCGATGCCCACGAGCTCGAGCGGTGCCCCGACGCGCGAGGCCAGGTCGGCGCTCTGCTGCGTCAGCAGCCGAGCCACCTCGGACCCGACGACGCCGCACCCGAGCAGCGCGACGCGCAGCGGACCTTGCTCCTGCTGGCTGGCTCCCACGAAGCTCCTCCTCCATCACCCGGCCCGCACGGTCAGCGGTGCCGTCGTTCTCCTGGCCCTGTCGGACGCGATCACGTCGCAGGGGCCCTCGGTCCCGGCGGGCACGGCACCCTGTGCCGCACGTCCCGACCGGTCGGTCCTGAGCATGTCGATCCTCGCCCGGTTGCCCGGATCCTGGGCGCTCGTCTCAGGATACGGGTGCGCGGGCACCGGGCGGCGAGGCGCCGCCCGGGCCTGGCGGGCGTCAGCCCAGGTCGAGCGCGAGCAGGTCGTCCTCGGTCTCACGACGAACCAGGACCCTGGTCTCGCCGTCGGTCACGGCCACGACCGGGGGCCGGGGCACGTGGTTGTAGTTCGAGGCCATCGATCGCCCGTAGGCCCCCGTCGCTGCGACGGCCAGCAGGTCGCCGGCCCGCACGTCGCCCGGGAGCAGCACGTCGTGGACCACGATGTCGCCGCTCTCGCAGTGCTTGCCGACCACGCGTGCGAGCACGGGCTCGGCGTCCGAGAGCCGGTTCGCGAGCTCGGCGTGGTAGTCCGCGCCGTACAGCGCCGGGCGGATGTTGTCGCTCATGCCGCCGTCGACCGAGACGTACGTGCGCACGATCGTGCTCTCGGCCTCGCCGTCCCCGGCCGCCCCGCCGACCCGCACGGGCTTGACCGTGCCGACCGTGTAGAGCGTCAGGCCCGCGGGCCCGACGATCGCCCTGCCCGGCTCGATCGAGAAGCGCGGAAGGGGTGTGCCGAGGTCCGCCGACGAGGCGGCGACCGACGCCGCGACGTCCTTCGCGATGCGGTCCGGGTCGAGCGCGACCTCGCCCGGCAGGTACGCGATGCCGTACCCGCCGCCCAGGTCGACCTCCGGGACCAGGAAGCCCGTCCGCTCCGCGAGCGCGGCCCGCAGCTCGAGGACCTTGCGCGCCGCGACCTCGAAGCCCGACGGGTCGAGGATCTGCGAACCGATGTGCGAGTGGATGCCCAGCAGTTCCAGCTCGGGGTGCGCGAGCACCGCGAGGAGCGCGGTCATGGCCGGGCTGTCGTCGGCCTGCGCGTCCGGAGCGGTCGCGAGCGACAGACCGAACTTCTGGTCCTCGTGCGCGGTCGAGATGTACTCGTGGCCGCCCGCGTGCACACCCGTGGTCACCCGGATCATGACCGGGGCCGGCGCCCCGCCCCGCGCCCGGGACGCGGCGGCCACACGCTCGACCTCGACGAGCGAGTCGACGATGATCCGGCCCACGCCCGCCTCGAGGGCACGCGCGATCTCCGTGTCCGACTTGTTGTTCCCGTGCAGCCCGATGTGCTCACCCGGAACGCCGGCACGCAGCGCGACCGCGAGCTCGCCGCCCGTCGCGGTGTCGACGCGCAGGCCCTCGGCGTGGACCCAGCGGGCCACGGCGACCGACAGGAAGGCCTTGCCCGCGTAGTACACGTCGACGCCCGCGCCCACCTCGGCGAACGCGGCCTCGAACGCGCGGCGGTAGGACCGCGCCCGCTCGCGCAGGTCGGCCTCGTCGAGAACGTACGCCGGGGTGCCCTGAGAGGCCGCGAGCTCGCGCACGTCCACCCCCGCGACCGTGAGCGCGCCGTCGGGCCCGCGGCGCACGCCGCTCGACCACGGCTCGCCCGGCACGAAGGTGCCGGTCGACGAGAGGGCGGGCGGCGCCGTCGGGCCTGCCGACGCACTCACATGCGCTCCGGCGCGGACACGCCCAGCAGGCCGAGGCCGTTGGCGAGGACCTGACGCGTCGCGTCGTTGAGCCACAGGCGCGTGCGGTGCACGTCCGTGACCTCCTCGTCGCCCAGCGGCGTCACGCGGCACTCGTGGTACCAGGAGTGGTAGTCGCCCGCGAGCGCCTCGAGGTAGCGCGCGACGCGGTGCGGCTCGCGCAGCTCGGCGGCCTGGCCCACGACGCGGGGGAACTCGGTGAGCGCACCGAGCAGGATCGACTCGGTCTCGTGCGTCAGGAGCGACGGGTCGAACGCCTCGCTCCCGTCCTCACGGAACCGGGAGACACCGTGAGCCTGCGCGTTGCGCGCGACGTTCGCCGTGCGGGCGTGCGCGTACTGCACGTAGAAGACCGGGTTCTCGTTGGTCGCCCTGGAGAGCAGGTCGAGGTCCAGGTCGATGCTCGAGTCGGTCGAGGAGCGCGCGAGCGAGTAGCGCGCGGCGTCGACGCCCACGGCGTCGACCAGGTCCTCGAGCGTCACGACCGTCCCGGCGCGCTTGGACATGCGCACCGGCTGGCCGTCCTTGACCAGGTTGACCATCTGCCCGATGAGGATCTGCAGGTTCTTGCCCGGCTCGTCGCCGAACGCCGCGCAGACGGCCATCATGCGGCTCACGTACCCGTGGTGGTCCGCACCGAGCATGATGATGACGTCGTCGAACCCGCGCTCGCGCTTGTCGAGGTAGTACGCGATGTCGCCCGCGATGTACGCGGCCTCGCCGTCCGACTTGATGATGACGCGGTCCTTGTCGTCACCGAAGTCGGTCGTGCGCAGCCACGTCGCGCCGTCGGCCTCGAACACGTGGCCGCCCTCGCGCAGGCGCTGGACCGCGCGCTCGACCGCACCGGACTCGTGCAGCGAGTCCTCGTGGAAGTACACGTCGAAGTCGACGCCGAAGTCGTGCAGCGCGCTGCGGATCTCGTCGAACATGCGCTCGACGCCGCGCGCCCGGAAGACCTCCTGGGCCTCGTCGTCGGGCAGCGTGCGCGGGTCCGGGTCGCCCGCGGCGATCGCGTCGGCGATGACGGCCTCGGCGATGTCCGAGATGTACTGGCCGCCGTAGCCGTCCTCCGGGGCGTCCTGGCCCTTGGCGCGCGCGAGCAGCGAGCGCGCGAAGCGGTCGATCTGCGCGCCGTGGTCGTTGAAGTAGTACTCGCGCTCGACCACGGCACCCGAGGCCTGCAGCACGCGAGCCAGCGAGTCGCCGACCGCGGCCCAGCGCACGCCGCCGATGTGGATGGGGCCCGTGGGGTTCGCCGAGACGAACTCGAGGTTGATGCGCGTGCCGGCCTCGGAGTCGTTGTGCCCGTAGGTGGCGCCCTGGGCGAGGATCGTGCGCGCGAGCTCGCCCGCGGCCGCCGCGTCGAGCGTGATGTTCAGGAAGCCCGGCCCGGCGATGTCCACCGACTTGATGCCCGGGTGCGCGGCGAGGCGCCGCGCGAGGTCCTCGGCCAGGACGCGCGGGGCGACGCCGGCCTTCTTCGCGAGCTGCAGCGCGACGTTCGTGGCCCAGTCGCCGTGCTCGCGCTGGCGGGGTCGCTCGACGTGGACCGATGCGGGAACCGCGTCGGCGGGCAGGGCGAGGGTGCCGTCGGCGACGGCGGAGGCCAGGGCAGCGCTGAGCGCTTCGGAGAGCTCGTTCGGGGTCACCCGACGATTCTAGCGAGGGACGCTAGCGGTTTGTGTCGTCGCCCGCGGGCGGTGCCGCCCGCTGACCCCGGCGCGCCCACGTGTCCTCGATCATGACGGGACGGCACCCCGCGACGGCGGCGAGAAGGATCACGACGAGTGTGCCGAACAGGAAGACGAACGTGCTGTCCCACGTCCCGCTGCGGCCGTAGAGGATGCCCGCGGTCAGGGGCCCGGCCCCCGCGACGAGGTACCCGACGCCCTGCACGAACCCGGACAGCGCCACGGCCCCGGCCGAGGTGCGGCTGCGCAGGTTGATGAGCGCGAGCCCCAGCGGGAACGTCGAGGCCCCGAGCCCTGCGAGCACGACCCACACCCACGTCGCAGGACCTGCCTGACCACCCATGAGCCCGCCGTAGCCGACCGCGAGCATCGCGACGAAGACCACCACGAGGGGGTACGGGTTGCGCATCCGGGCTGCGAGCAGCGGCGTGACGATCGACATCGGCATGCCGACGAACGCGTACAGCGCCAGCGCGCTCGCCGCCGTGGGCTCCGACATCCCCGCGTCGATCAGGACGTGCGGCAGCCACGCGAACATGACATAGGTGTTGAGCGAGTTGAGCCCGAACATCCCCGCGATGCCCCAGGCGAGCGGGCTTCGCCATGCACGTCCCTCGTGGCGGTGCCGCCCGTCGAGGCCCGCGGTGTGCTCGGGCGAGTGCTCGAGCACCGACGCGAGCTCGGCGCGGGCCCGGGCCGAGCGGGCGATGACCACGGTCCACGGCACGGCCGCGAGCAGGCCCACGAGAGCCCAGCCGCCCAGGGCCGGACGCCAGCCCAGCGACGAGGCGATGCCCACCACGAGCAGGGGCGGGATCGCGGTGCTCAGCGAGAGCGTCACGGTGTACGCCGCGGTCACGGCCCCGATCCGGTCGGGGAAGTACCGCTTGACCAGGGGCGGGAGCAGCACGTTGCCCATGCCCATGCCCGCGAGCGCCACCGCGGTCCACAGCAGGAAGGACGGGGCCGTGCTCGACAGCGAGCGCAGGATCTCACCGACCGAGCTCACGAGCAGCGCGGCGACGAGGGTCGGCTCGAGCCCGAACCGGCGCGACAGGACCGGGACGAGCGAGCCGAAGACCGCGAACGCGATGACCGGGACCGTGCCCAGCAGACCCGCGACCTGGTCGCTCAGGTCGATGTCGGTCCGGACCACGTCCAGGATCGGGGAGACCGAGGCGACCGCGATCCGCAGGTTGAACGCCGCGAGGACGATCCCGGCAAGGACGACGAACCGCCCGTGCCACGGGCGGAGGGCGTTGTCGGGGGTGCTGTCGGGGGTCGAGCTCGAGTCCTGGCGATCCACTCCAGGAGGGTACGCATCCGTTTCCCGGGGCACCCGTCACGGAGGGGGTTCCGGGCTGGTGAGTCCGGTCACCCTGCCACCACGGGTCCAGGCGTCCCGGACGACTCTCGGCAGGTGGGAGCACGAACCCGCCGGAGACTGGTAGTCTCGTGCACCGTGCCGGGTGCTCGTCAGAGCGAACGCATGTTGCCCTCGTAGCTCAGTGGATAGAGCGTCTGCCTCCGGAGCAGAAGGTCGTAGGTTCGAGTCCTATCGAGGGCACCACGGACCAAGCCCCTGGACCCCTCGGTCCAGGGGTTTCGTCGTGCCCGGGACCCGTCACGTGGTCCGGGCCTCCCCCGCACACGTGTAGCGTCCGCACTACTGGGCCACCGTGGTCTCGTTGACGGGACAAGCGTGACGACAGCATCGAACGACACCATCCTCGGCCTCCTCGGGAGGTCGCGGAAGCCCGACGAGCGCAGGCTCCCCCTCCACCCCGACCACCTCGAGCGCATCGCCCCCGAGCTCCGGTCGCGGATCGTCGTCGAGCACGGGTACGGCGAGCGCTTCGGGGTGAGCGACGAGCAGATCGCGCCCTGGGTCCGCTCCCTGGGCACCCGCGCCGAGGTCATCGCGGCCGCCGGCGTGATCCTGCTGCCCAAGCCCCAGCTCGAGGACCTGCGCGACCTGCGCACGGGCCAGACCCTGTGGGGCTGGCCGCACTGCGTCCAGGACCGGGACCTGACCCAGCTCGCGATCGACAAGCGGCTCACGCTCGTCGCGTTCGAGGCCATGCACCACTGGGCGGCGGACGGCGGGTTCGGCCTGCACGTCTTCCACAAGAACAACGAGATGGCCGGCTACTCCTCGGTGCTGCACGCGCTCGAGCTGTGCGGGTCGACGGGCGACTACGGCAGGCGTCTGACCGCCGTGGTCATCGGTTTCGGCGCCACCGCCCGCGGAGCCGTCACGGCTCTCAACGCGCACGGCGTGCACGACGTCCGCGTGCTCACCAACCGCCGGGTCGCCGCGGTCGCGGCACCGATCCACTCGGCGCAGATCGTGCAGTTCGACCACGACGACGCGCCGTACCTCAGCGAGGTCATCACCGACGAGGGCCGCCTCCCGCTCGCCCCGTTCCTCGCCGAGAGCGACATCGTCGTCAACTGCACCCTCCAGGACCCGAACGCTCCCCTGCTCTACCTGCGCACGTCGGACCTGGGAGCGTTCCGTCCGGGCAGCCTGATCGTCGACGTGTCGTGCGACGACGGCATGGCGTTCGACTGGGCGCGCTCGACCACGTTCGCCGACCCCCTGGTCACGGTCGGCAAGAACATCAACTACTACGCGGTGGACCACAGCCCCTCGTACCTGTGGAACTCGGCGACGTGGGAGATCAGCTCGGCGGTCCTGCCGTTCCTCCCGGCGGTCATGGCGGGCCCGGCAGGCTGGGAGGCGAACGAGACGGTCCGCCGTGCGGTCGAGGTGCGCGACGGGGTCGTCCTCAACCCCGCTGTGCTCGAGTTCCAGCACCGCGAGGCCGCGTACCCGCACCATCCGGTCCCGGCCCTGCCGTGAGCGACCGCGTACGGTATGTCCTATGACGGACGGTGGTAACGGAGACTTCGAGTTCGAGCGTCGCTTCCTCGTGAAGGACGTCCCGGTCGACCTGCTCGACGCGCCCGCGCTCATCGTGCAGAGCTACTTCCTGGCGGAGGACGGCTACGCGCTGCGCCTGCGCGCCCAGGCGAGCGCGACGGCCGGCGAGCTCGGCGCAGCGACCTCTCCCCTGAGCGTCCTGGACCGGTACGCGTTCGACTTCTGCGCCTTGACGGTCAAGGGCCCGCAGGTGGGCGGGACACGGTACGAGGCCGAGCGTGAGATCGACGTCAACGTCGGGGTCGAGATGATCCGCCGTGGGGGCGGCCGCATCGTCAAGACCCGCTACTCGGCGTGGCTCGGGGCGGACGGCTGGGTCATCGACGTGTTCGGGGGCGCGAACCACCCGCTCGTGATCGCGGAGTGCGAGCGGTCCGGCCCGGTCGTGGACCTCCAGATCCCGGCGTTCTGCGTCACCGAGATCACCGACGACCGTCGTTTCTCGAACGACTCGCTCTCGCACACCCCGTACTCGGCGTGGGCCGGGTCGTTCGCCGCGGAGCTCGCGGTCTCCGGTCCGCGCTTCCGCCAGGACTTCGGGCACAACGCCCACCTGCCCGGGGAGTAGCCCGGGCAGGGCCCCGGCCGGCGCGGGCGGGCGCGGCTCGGGTAGGCCGCGCCCGTGGCGCTCAGGCCCCGTCGCCCACGAGGCGCGGGCCGTCCACGACGTCACGGTCTCCCGCGACGGGGGCGACCCCCAGGCTGCGCGCGTAGTAGACCCACGGGAACCACGTCCCGATCCGCTCCCACCCGTCGGCCTCGAGCCCGAACCTGCTCGCCCCCAGGACGTAGACGCGCTTGTGCTCCCACTGCGTCGTGGTGCGCACGAGCCGGTGGAAGCCTGCCCCGAAGCCCGTCGAGCGCCAGCCCTTGCGCCCGTAGGCCTCGAGCGCGGCCATCTCGGTCACGGCCGTGACGGGAGACAGGATCCGGGTGTCGCCGACCTCCGCGCCCCCGACGAGGTCCTGGACCGTGCCCGGCGCCCCCGGTCCGACCGGCCGGCCGAAGCGCTGCTGCGCGGCCTGCCGCGAGGTCCCGAGGGTCGTGCCGATCGCCTCCCAGCTGTGCCCTGCCGAGCGCGCCGACGACACGGCCGTCGCGAGCAGCGACTCGGCCGAGGTGGCGGCCCGTGCGGTGAGCGCGACGAGCTCGAGGTGTGCGCCGGGGTCGGTCGCGATGCGGTCGCCGATGCCGGGGTCGGCAGCGGTCACGGCTTCCGCGAGCAGGTCGTCGAGCGTCCGGCCGTCGTCGCGCGGCTCGAGGCTCCCCCAGGCGGGTGCGTCGCTCACGGTGCGCGCCTCTCCTCGACGACCGACGCCGGAGCACCGGTCGCGAGGGCGGCGGACAGGTCGGTCACGGGAGAACCTCGGGTAGCCATGCGTCAACCTTGGCTTGACGACCAGTGGATGTCAAGAGCCTGTTGACATCCACTGGTGCGGCCCGCACCCGGTGGGGAACACGCCGTCGGGCACGCCTCCCGCGCCGTCCCGGCCGACCCGACGGAGAATGCAGGACATGGACGAGGCAGTCGTACTTCTGGTCATCACCGGCGCTCTGGCCGTCACGGCCGCCGCCCGCCACTGGGACCTGCCCGCTCCCCTCGTGCTCGTCACCGTGGGCCTGGGCGTCTCGCTGATCCCGGCCGTCCCTCACATCGAGCTCGCACCCGAGGTGCTCCTCGGCGTCATCCTGCCGCCCCTGCTCTTCTCGGCCGCCAACGGCAGCTCCTACCAGGACTTCCGGTCGTCACTGCACGCGATCGTGCGCCTCGGGGTCGGGCTCGTGATCGTCACGGCACTCGCCGTGGCATGGGTCGCGACCCTCCTGCTGCCCGACCTGCCCTTCGCCGCCGCCCTCGTCCTGGGCGCCGTCGTCGCCCCGCCCGACGCCGTCTCCGCCGCAGCGGTCGGACGCCGCCTCGGGCTGCCCCGACGGGTCATGACGCTCCTGGGCGGCGAGAGCCTCATCAACGACGCGACGTCCCTCACGCTCTACAAGGTCGCCCTCGCCGGCGTCGCCACGGGCGCGTGGGTGTGGACCGAGGGCATCAGCGTCTTCACGCTCGCCGTCGTCGTCGGCGTGGGCGTCGGCCTCGTCATGGGCATCGGGATGCACGCCGCGCGCCTGCGGCTCGCCGACCCGCTCCTGACGAGCGTCGCCGGGATCATCCTCCCGTTCGCGGCCTACTGGATCGCCGAGGAGCTCAGCGGCTCGGGCGTGCTGGCCGTCGTCGCGGCGGGCCTCTACCTGGGCCACACCGCCCCGACCGCGGGCTACGAGACCCGCCTCGTCGAGGAACCCCTGTGGGACAGCCTCGACCTGCTGCTCGAAGCCATCACGTTCGCGCTCATCGGCCTCCAGCTCAAGTTCGTCGTCGAGACCGTCGTGGACTCCGACGAAGGGCTGCGGACCGCGATCTGGGTGTCCCTCGCGGCCCTCGTCGTGACCATGGCCGTCCGTCCGCTGTACGTCTTCGGCACGGCATGGCTCGACCGCGTCCACCTGCCGGGCTCGAAACGCTCGCGCGCCGACCGGCTCGACTGGCGCGAGTCCCTCGTGGTCTCCTCGGCCGGCATGCGCGGCGTCGTGACGCTCGCCGCCGCGGCCGCCATCCCCGCGACGCTCGGCGGGGCCGAGTTCCCGGGCCGTGCGACCATCCAGCTCGCAGCCTTCACGGTCGCCATCGGGACGCTCCTGCTGCAGGGCGTGACCCTGCCGTGGGTCATCCGGCGCCTCGAGGTCGGGGGCGAGGACGAGGCCGCGAGCGACGCCGCCGAGGAAGCCCGCGTGCGCCGGCTCATGGCCGACGCGCAGGCCGAGGCCATCGCGCACGCCACCCGGCAGTGGGCGCCCGTGATCGGCGAGGAGAAGGCCGAGGCGACGCGGGCCGCCATGTCCGCCGCGATCGTCGGACGCGCCCAGGCCGCGGCGCGCCTGCTCTCGCCCGAGTCGGCGGCCGAGGAACCGGTCGAGCCGGCTCCCGTCCGTGCGCGTCCCACGGGCGGCCGGGCCTTTCCCGTGGCCAGGCCCGGCGACAGGTCGGAGGACCTGCGCCGGCTCAACGCGCTGCGCACCGACATGAACCGGGCCCAGCGCCAGGTGCTGGTCGACGAGCGCGACGCCGGGCGCCTCAACGAGGCCGTGATGCGCAGGATCCTGCGCGAGCTGGACATCGAGGCCGAGGCGCTGGCCGAGTCCTGGGTCAACCGGATCTGACGGGGTCCGTCAGGTGGGGCCGCCGAGCTCCACGACGCCCTCGGTGAACTCGAAGTGCCACGGCTCGTAGGCGCCGCCACCGCCGCGCTTGGCCCACGACGGGTTGGCCCAGCCGTAGACGCCGCCGTTCTTGTTGATCCACGAGTAGACCTCGCGGTTGCCCGTCTCGCTCGAGCACAGGTCGATCGCCAGGCCCCAGCCGTGGAACGAGGTACCCGGCTTGGCCGCGAACGCCCCGCGCGAACCCTTGAGGGAGACCTGCGACGCGATCGTGCGGTAACTCGAGACCAGGCACATGTCCCGCCCGAACGTCGACCTGAAGGCCTCGTTCATGGCCGACAGCGCGACCGCCGCATCCGGCCGCAGCGACTCCCCCGGCTGCCACAGGTCGCACAGCTCGTGGCCCGTGAGCCTGCCGTTGGCGCTCGTCGGCCTGACCGTCGGGTCGCAGTCCGGCAGCGGGGCACGCTCGACCGAACGGCTCGCGGCCTGGGCCCGACCGTCGATCTTCGGGGCCGCGGCCACGTACTCGGACGTGGGCTCGGCCGCGGTCGGGTTGTTGACGAGGTCGAGGGCGCTCGGCCCGCTCGGCCGTCCGTCCGGGCCGAACGGCGCGGCCGGACCGTCCTGCGCACCGGCCGACAGCGGCATCGCGATGGTCGCGACGGCGAGCGTCCCGAGGACCGCCATGCGAGGGGCCCAGCGCTGGTGCGAGGGGATCTCCGCCCGACGACGCCCCTTGTGCCCGGTCTCCGCCTCACGGCGAGCGCGACGGGAGTCGGAGGACTGGGACGTCGACACCGACTCCACCGGACCTCCGCTCGAAGAACCGTCCGGTCACCTCACGGTGGACGGAGCGGCACAGACGACAAGAAACACGCTGCACCTCGCAGAAAGGACGACCCTCCGGTACAGGAGGAACCGTGCGAGACGAAGCACCGGACACGATATCCGGGGGCGCCGGGGAAGCCAAGTCCCCTGTTCAACGGGCCACGGGCCGCCCCGCGCCGGACAGGGGGCGCCCCGACGGTCGGCCCCGGGAGCGGAGGCGGCACGCCCGGACCCCGGG
>NZ_JBHUAD010000045.1:0-21906 GCF_042789955.1 Oerskovia sp. NPDC056781 | reverse complement strand
GCTCACCTCATGAGGTGAGCGGCGCCGTCGGGCACTACGGGCAGGGGATCAGGAGTCGCCGCCCGCGTTGCCGGACGTGCCGGCCGTGACGTCCATCAGACGGTACTTCTCGATCGCCTGGGCCGAGGCCTCCGCGGGGACCTTGCCCTGCTTCGCGAGCTGCTGGAGCACGCGGACCACGACCGAGGGGCCGTCGATCTTGAAGTGACGACGGGCCGCGGCACGCGTGTCGGAGAAGCCGAAGCCGTCGGCACCGAGCACCGCGTAGTCGCCCGGGATCCACTGGCGGACCTGGTCGGGGACGAGGTGGTCGTAGTCGCTCGTCGCGACGAACGGACCCTCGACGCCCTGGAGCTTGGCCGTCAGGTACGGCACGCGCGGCGTCGCGGCCGGGTTGAGGAACGCGTCCTGCTCGGCGGCCAGGCCGTCGCGGCGCAGCTCGTTCCAGCTCGTGACGCTCCAGACGTCCGCGGAGACGCCCCAGTCCTTCTCGAGGAGCTCCTGCGCCTCCAGCGCCCACGGCACGCCCACGCCCGAGGCGAGGATCTGCGCCTTGGGGCCCGAGGCCTCGGACACCTTGATGCGGTGGATGCCGCGCAGGATGCCCTCGACGTCCACGTCCTCCGGCTCGACCGGCTGCTGCATGGGCTCGTTGTAGACCGTCAGGTAGTACATGACGTTCTGGTCGCGCCCGTCCTCGCCGTGACCGTCCTTGCCCGGCCCGTACATGCGCTCGATGCCGTCGCGCACGATGTGGCGGATCTCGTAGCCGTAGACCGGGTCGTACTGGACGATCGCCGAGTTGGTGCCAGCGAGCAGCGGCGAGTGACCATCCGCGTGCTGCAGGCCCTCACCGGTGAGCGTGGTGCGCCCGGCCGTCGCGCCGATGATGAAACCGCGCGTGAGCTGGTCGCCCGCGGCCCAGAACTGGTCGCCCGTGCGCTGGAACCCGAACATCGAGTAGAAGATGTAGAACGGGATCATCACCTCGCCCTGCGTGGCGTACGAGGTGCCGACCGACTGGAACGCGGCCGCGGAACCGGCCTCGTTGATGCCGGTGTGCATGATCTGCCCGGCCTCGGACTCCTTGTAGCTCAGCATGAGCTCGCGGTCCACGGCGAGGTAGTTCTGGCCCTGCGTGTTGAAGATCTTCGCGGACGGGAAGATCGAGTCCAGACCGAAGGTCCGGGCCTCGTCCGGGATGATCGGCACGATGCGCTTGCCGATCTCCTTGTCCTTGATGAGGTCCTTGAGCAGACGGACGAACGCCATGGTGGAGGCGATCTCCTGGTTGCCCGAGCCCTTCTTGAGGATCTCGTACGTCTTGTCGCCCGGCAGCGTGACCGGTGCCGGCTCCGCACGACGCTCGGGCACGTACCCGCCGAGCTGGCGGCGACGCTCCTGCATGTACTGGATCTCCGGCGCGTCGGCGCCCGGGTGGTAGTACGGGGGCTCGTACGGGTTGGCGTCGAGCTCCTCGTCCGTGATCGGGATGCGCAGCGAGTCGCGCAGCGTCTTGAGGTCGGCCAGGCCGACCTTCTTCATCTGGTGCGTCGAGTTGCGCCCGGCGAAGCCCGAGCCCAGGCCGTAGCCCTTGACCGTGTGCGCCAGGATGACCGTCGGCTGGCCCGTGTGGGCCGTGGCCGCCGCGTACGCCGCGTAGAGCTTGCGGTAGTCGTGGCCGCCACGCTTGAGGGCCCAGATGTCGTCGTCGGACATGTTCTCGACGAGCTGCTTGGTACGCGGGTCGCGCCCGAAGAAGTGCTCGCGGATGAACGCGCCGCTCTCGGCACGGTACGTCTGGTAGTCACCGTCGGGCGTGACGTTCATCAGGTTGACGAGCGCACGGTCCTTGTCGGCGTTGAGCAGGGTGTCCCACTCGCGGCCCCAGATGACCTTGATGACGTTCCAGCCGGCGCCGCGGAACTGCGCCTCGAGCTCCTGGATGATCTTGCCGTTGCCACGGACCGGGCCGTCGAGGCGCTGCAGGTTGCAGTTGACCACGAAGTTCAGGTTGTCCAGGCCCTGCTGCGCGGCGAGCTGCAGCATGCCGCGGCTCTCCGGCTCGTCCATCTCGCCGTCGCCGAGGAACGCCCAGACGTTCTGCTGGCTCGTGTCCTTGATGCCGCGGTTGTGCAGGTAGCGGTTGGTCCACGCCTGGTAGATCGCCGAGGCCGGGCCGAGACCCATGGAGACCGTGGGGAACTCCCAGAAGTCCGGCATGAGGCGCGGGTGCGGGTAGGACGGCAGACCGCCGCCCGCGTGCGACTTCTCCTGGCGGAACCCGTCGAGCTGGTCCGCCGAGAGGCGGCCCTCGAGGAACGCGCGGGCGTAGACGCCGGGGCTCGCGTGACCCTGGAAGTAGACCTGGTCGCCGCCGCCCGGGTGGTCCTTGCCGCGGAAGAAGTGGTTCAGACCCACCTCGTACAGCGTCGCCACGGACGCGTAGGACGAGATGTGCCCGCCGACCCCGATCCCGGGGCGCTGCGCGCGCGTGACCATGACGGCCGCGTTCCACCGGTTCCAGCTGCGGTAACGGCGCTCCATGGCCTCGTCACCGGGGAAGTACGGCTCTTCGTGCACACCGATGGTGTTGACGTAGGGGGTGTTCACCGACGTCGGGATCGCCACGTTGCGCTCACGTGCTCGCTTGAGCATGTTGAGCAGGACGTAGCGGGCGCGGGGGCCGCCACGGTCGTCGATCAGTCCGTCCAGGGACTCGACCCACTCGCTCGTCTCAGCGGGGTCGATGTCCGGTACTTGGCTGAGCAGACCGTTGATCAGCGGTCCGGTCTCGTCAAACGAAGCCACCAGCAACCTCATATCTTGTTCGGAGCGGTATTCGGATTGAATCACGGCGCGGTACACCGTGCCCGCTCACCTCCAGCCACTCCTGCGCGGCGGTAGCAGCCGCTGGTGGCGACTGTGCCTCCACACTCTCGGGTGGTCGAACCATTCTGTTACCCCGCGGCCTGGAAGTCACACCACAAGGGGGTCAAGAGAGCGTGATCTCCATGACACAGGAGTGTGTGCGTCCGGTGCGCAGAGGGTGGAGGAGAGGTCGTGGCGGGTGTCCGCGGTGTCCGTCGAGCGGGCGCGGTCGGGCGACGCCGTGCTCGACGGCGCAGCGCCCGCCCCCTGCTCGAGGCACCTTCCGTGGCGCGCCGACGTTGTGCCGAGTGCCGAACACCGCAACACTGGTGCAACTGCACGGTGAAGAGGCCCGAGCGACGCACCCGCCCCTGCTGAGGCACGCGGGAGTGGTGTGGGCTACCTTTGCCAAGCAGGTCACAGATCATCGAGCAGTACGAAGAAGGGAAAGAGACACAAGTGGGAGCGACGCCGGACCCCCAGGGTGCAGGACGCCTGGGGTTCCTCTCTGGCCATGTGGTGCAGGAGTTCGGTTGGGGTGAGGACGTCGACGACGACCTCCGCGCCGAGATCGAGGAGCTCGTCGGCTCCGAGCTGGTGGACGAGGACTACGGAGACGTCACCGACGGTGTCGTGGTCTGGTGGCGCGAGGACGACGGCGACCTGACCGACATGCTCGTCGACGTCCAGACGGTCCTCGACGACGGCGGTCTCATCTGGATCTTCACGCCCAAGGCGGGCCGCGACGGCCACGTGGGCCACAACGACCTCCAGGAGGCCGCGACCACGGCCGGCCTGCACGCCACGAGCACGTTCGCGATCGCGCCGGACTGGTCCGCGACCAAGCTCGGCACGCGCGGCCGTGGCCGCTGAGGCCCCCGAGCTGACGGTCCGGCCGGGCGACCTCGCCCCCGACTTCACGCTCACCGACACGCACGGCACCCCGGTCCACCTCGCGGACCTGCGCGGTCGACCCGTCCTGCTGGTGTTCGTGCCGTTCGCCTTCTCGGGCACGTGCACGAGCGAGCTGTGCGAGCTCCGCGACAACATCGCGGATTTCGAGACCGCAGGCGTCTCGCTCTACGCGATCTCGTGCGACCCCGTCTTCTCGCTCAAGGCCTGGGCCGCGCAGGAGGGGTACACGTTCGACCTCCTCTCGGACTTCTGGCCGCACGGCGAGGTCGCCCGCCGGTACGGGGTGTTCGACGACGAGCGCGGCCTCGCGATCCGCGGCAGCTTCCTGATAGACGCCGACGGTGTCGTGCGGTGGTCCGTCGTGAACCCGCGCGGGCAGCGCCGGGACCTCGCGGGGTACCGGGCGGCGCTCGCGGAGCTCTGACCCCGCAGCTCTCTCGACGGGCGCGCCGTGGCCTCGTGCCGTGGTGCGCCCGTCGGTTGTTCCTGGCCGGGGCCACCCGTGGCAGCCGTACGCCGTCGGGCACGGGATGCCCGATGTGCGGCGGATGTGCGAGGCAGGGCCGGTGACCCGGTAGGCTGTGCACCGCTGTTCTGGGGCCTGTAGCTCAGTTGGTTAGAGCGCCACGCTTACACCGTGGATGTCGGGGGTTCGAGTCCCTCCGGGCCCACCCCAGCCCTCGCTCGACGAGGGCGCGCGAGGTCGAGCGGTCGCCCGACTCCCTCGCTCCCCGCCGAAGCTCTCTCGTCCTGCCTCTGGGCACGTCGCGACACCTTCGGTGCGTGCGCCGAGCGTGCAGTTCGGGTCGTTCACACACGTCGTGGACCGCCCGAACTGCACACTCGGCGAAGAGCCTCCTCGCGAGCCGACCATCAACATGCCCGACCCGGCCACCGGGGCCGCGCGGCGCCGTCGGGCGGGGAGGTGGCCGGCCGCGGCTGGCGTCCCCCCGACGAATCACGCGCTCGATCTCCACTGACAGCATCGACGCGTGTCGGTGGCTTCTCCTACTGTGACCGACGACGCCGCGCCGACGGAGCGCGGCGGCCTCCGGACGCGGTCCGGCGGCCCGGAGGAGACGGTGGGACGCGTGTTCGACAAGATCAAGGGTTGGTTCCAGGGAGACCACGACGGTGCGGTCGAGGGCGGCGGGACGGCGCCCGAGGCCGGCCGGGCGGAGGGGCGGCGGCGCGCCGCGCCCTCGGGCCGGCTGGTCGACGGACTGAAGATCCTGGACGCGGCCACCGAAGGTCTCGCGGCCCGCGCGATCGCCTACGTCCACTCGGGTGACGGACCGGAGCTCGTGACCGAGCTGTCGCAGCGCACCGACGACGCGGTGGACCGGCTGCTCAACCGGCCCGCGACGCTCGGCGTCTGGACCTACACGACCCAGGCCGAGGACAAGACCATCAAGGAGCGCGTGCCGGGCTGGAACGTCAGCAAGGGCGCCACCGCCCGCAGCAACCTGTACACGCTGACCGAGCCCGTCGGCATCGACGCGCTCGTGCGCCTGGGTCGCCTGCTCGCGGCCGTCTCGCCCGACGTCTCGCGTGCCTCCGACCGGCTCCCGTCCTGGTTCGCGGCCCTCCTGACCGACGCCGCCAAGACGTGCGGCGACCGTCGCACGACGGGCAAGAACGGCAAGCCGGGCGTGCGCAGCCAGTGGACCCCCGCGCTGTTGACCGCGATCCTGCGCGACGGCGGCGTGGCCGAGGAGAGCATCCCGACCGCCGTCGTGGCCGGGATCTTCGACCGCCCCGTCATCGCGGACTACTACGGCGACCCGCTCGCGGTGTTCGCGGCACAGCCCGGCGTCGAGGAGTACCTGGTCGCGCACCCGGCCGACGTCGCCGCGGTCGCACCGCTGCTGCGCGCGACCGGCAAGATCGAGCTCCTGCAGTTCCTGCGGACCCGGCCCGCTGCGCTCGACGCGTTCGTCGGGCTCGTCGCCCAGCTCGCGACCGACAACGCCAAGTCCGTGCGCGAGGAGGCCGCCGGGAACCTCGCGGCCCTGCCCGCCACGCGTCAGGTCGAGCTCCTCGAACCCCTGCTCACCACGATGCCCGCGAGCCGGCTCGCGGGGCTCGTGACCCACCTCGTCGGGGTCGAGGGCGGCATCGACGCCCTGCGGCGCGCGCACGCCGCCGACGGCCGGGGTGCTCGCGGCACGCTGCTGTCGAACGCGATCGAGCGGGCCACGGCCCTCGACGTCGCGACGGTCGTCGTCGACGAGCCCCTCGAGGTCCCGCCCTTCACGCCCCTGCCCGAGGTCGTCCTCGGCGAGCCCTTCGTGCGCTCGGCCCGCGACGCGGTCGACCGCCGGCTCGCCGCGGCCCGCGACGAGCTCGCCGTGCTCGAGGCGCTGCCCAAGGCCGAGGCCCAGAGCTGGCGCCTGTCCCACGCCCGGGGCGCCGTCAAGGACCTCGCGGCCATCACCGACGACCACCTCACGCAGGTCGCGCAGTACCTCTCGGGCGCCCTGACCAAGGTGCCGCCGCACAAGGTGCTCATCGAGCTCCAGGCGCCTGCGATCCGGAGCCGGCTCGACGGCCTGACCATGCTGCACGACATCCGCTTCGCGCGCTCGCACGGCGGCGGCCGGCAGCGCTACCCCTGGTACCAGCTCAACGCGACGACCGACATCGCGCTCGACCTCCGGGTCCTCGCCGACGGCGTCGAGCGTGCCGGCGTCCAGGACTCCGAGGCGGCCGTCGCCGAGCTCGTGTTCGACTCCTGGTTCGCCCGCGGCACGTTCGCCCCCGAGCACCTGTGGCCCTACTTCGCCGAGCACCCGCGCGCGCTCGACACGATCCTGGGGCTGCGTCCGCCGAGCACGGTCGGGACCTCCAGCCGCTCGGAGCGGCTCGAGGTCGCCCTCACGATCCTCGGCGGGTTCCCGACGATCCCGAACCGCTACCTCCCACGGCTGGCCGAGCTCGCTCTGGGTGAGGGCAAGACGCACCGCGTCGCGGCGCAGAAGGTCCTCGAGTCGCACGTCGGTGCTCGCGACCTGGCCGAGCAGGGCCTGCGCGACGGGAAGGCCGAGATCCGCGTCACGGCCGCCGTCTGGCTCCAGCGCCTCGCCGACCCGGCAGCGATCCCGGCACTGCGAGCCGCGCTCGCCAAGGAACGTCGCGAGGTGGCCCGCGCGGCGCTCCTCGGCGCCCTCGAGGCGCTCGGCGACGACATCGCCCCCGAGCTCGCGCCCGCGGCGCTGCTCGCCGAGGCGACCAAGGGCCTCAAGGCCAAGGCACCCGCGAGCATGGCCTGGTTCCCGCTCGACGGCCTGCCCACGCTCCGCTGGGCCGCCGACGGCGAGCCCGTGCCGGTCGAGGTCGTGCGGTGGTGGGTCGTGCTCGCGGTCAAGCTCAAGGACCCGAGCGGGCTGGGCCTGATCGCGCGCTACGAGTCCCTGCTCGACGACGAGAGCCGTGCGGTGCTCGGCCGGTTCGTGCTCGACGCGTGGATCGGCAAGGACACCCAGGGCCCCACGGCCGAGGAGAGCCGGGCCTACGCGGACGGCGAGGCCCAGCAGCGGTACGACCGTTACCAGCACTGGTACAAGCAGCACCCCCAGTACTACGAGGCAGAGGCGTCGCGGACCGTCGACCAGCACCACCAGGACGCGTTCCGTGAGCACCAGGCGAACTACCTCGGGTCGGCCATCGCCGACAAGGGGCTGCTCGCGCTGACGGTCGGCATGCCGGGTGCCGACCTGACACGCACCGTGCAGCAGTACCTCAAGACGCACATCACACGCCGCGCCCAGATCGAGGCCCTCGTCCGGGCGCTCGCGGCCAACGGCGACCCCGCGTCGATCCAGCTCCTGCTGTCCGTGGCGCGGCGTCACCGCCAGGCCACGGTGCAGGCGGCCGCGCAGCAGCTCGCCGAGGATCTGGCAGAACGACGCGGCTGGTCCGCCGAGGAGCTCGCGGACCGTACCGTGCAGACCGCGGGCTTCGAGGACGACGGGATCCTGCACCTCGCCCTCGGGTCGCGCGAGTACACCGGACGCATCACTCCCACGTTCACGCTCGAGCTCACCAACGACGCGGGGAAGGTCGTGAAGGCCCTGCCTGCGCCCCGCGCGGACGACGACCCGGACCAGGTCAAGGCCGCCAGGTCGCAGCTCTCGACGAGCCGCAAGGAGCTCAAGGCCGTGGTCGCGCTTCAGACCCAGCGCCTCTACGAGGCCATGTGCACGGGGCGCCGGTGGCCCGTCGCCGACTGGCTCGAGTTCGTGGCCGGGCACCCCGTCATGTCCCGCCTCGCGGCAGGGCTCGTGTGGCTCGAGAACCCCGGCCCGGACCAGCGTGCCTTCCGCCCGGGGGACGCCGGTGCGCTCATCGACGTCGACGACGAGGACGTGACCCTCGCGCACGGAGCGACGGTCTCGGTCGCGCACGGCGTGCTGCTCGGCGCGGACGAGGCCGGTCGTTGGCGCGAGCACCTCGCCGACTACGAGATCAGGCCCCTGTTCGACCAGCTGACGGTGGACCTCCCCGCACTGGACGGTCAGGTGACCGCGATCAGCGACCGCAAGGGCTGGCTCACGGACAGCTTCACGGTCCGCGGGCGGGCGACCAAGCTCGGCTACGCGCGCAGCCAGGCCGAGGACGGCGGCTGGTTCTCGGGCTACGAGAAGGCGTACCCGAGCGTCGGGATCACCGCGGTCATCGAGTTCACGGGCGCGTTCCTGCCCGAGGAGAACATCCCCGCGGCGATCACCGACCTCGTGTTCCGCCGCTCGACCCGGGCCTACGGGCAGAGCGCCGAGGCACGCCTCGCCGACCTGCCGCCCGTCCTCGTCGCGGAGTCCTAGCGCGACTACCTGACCGTCGCTGCCGGTGGCAGCTTCGACGCCGCCTGGGAGAAGAAGAGCGCATGGTGACCACACCGACCACCTCAGGGAGCACCCACGAGGGGGCCGCGGTCGTCGACCGCGCCCACGCCCAGGAGATCCGCCCGCCCGCCGAGGTGCGCTTCGCGGACGAGCTCGCGGTCCTCGAGGCGGCCGACCGGGCCAAGGGCTCCGAGCTGCCGCCCGGGTGGCGGCTCAGCCCCCGGGCCGTACGCGCATTCGTCGTGGGCGACGCCGAGCTCGGGGTGCGACGGAAGTTCTACGGCGACGACCCGCTCGTGGACCGAGCCGTCGTGTCCCTGCTCGGTCGTCAGGGGCTCATGCTCGTGGGGGAACCCGGCACCGCGAAGTCGATGCTGTCCGAGCTGCTCGCGGCGGCCGTGAGCGGGACCTCGAACCTGACGGTCCAGGGCACCGCGGGCACGACCGAGGACCACGTCCGCTACTCGTGGAACTACGCGCTGCTTATCGCCGAGGGACCCAGCGAGCGCTCGCTCGTCCCGTCGGCCGTCCAGCAGGCCATGAGCGCGGGCAAGGTCGTCCGGTTCGAGGAGATCACGCGCTGTGCGCCCGAGATCCAGGACACCCTCGTCTCGATCCTCTCCGAGAAGCAGCTCATGATCCCCGAGCTCGGCAGCGAGGCGCGGGTCTCGGCCCGCCCCGGGTTCAACGTGCTCGCGACCGCGAACCTCAAGGACCGGGGAGTCCACGAGATGTCGGCAGCGCTCAAGCGACGGTTCAACTTCGAGACCATCAAGCCCCTCACGGACCGCCAGTTCGAGATCGACCTCATCGAGGCCCAGCTCACGGCCGAACTCGGCCCGGCGGGTGAGCGTCCGCCGCTCGCGCGAGACGTCCTGGACGTGCTCGTCACGGCGTTCCAGGACCTGCGGACCGGGGCCACGAGCAACGGCGCCCCCGTCAAGCGCCCCGAGACCGTCATGTCGACGGCCGAGGCCGTGAACGTCGCGGTCGCCGCGTCGCTCGAGGCCCGCTACCTGGGCGACGGCACCGTGACCCCCGCCGAGGTCGCGCGCCAGCTCGCGGGGGTGGCCTCCAAGGGCGACGAGGAGGACGCCCGACGCCTGCGGCACTACGTCGACAACGTCGTCCGTGAGCGGGCGCGACGCGACCCGCGCTGGAAGTCCTTCCTCTCCGCGGCGGAGTCACTGTGGCAGTAGCACCGGCGGCACGGGCGGCATGGGGGCGCGCACCCGCGCGCATGCAACGTGCCGCCGCTGCGGTCGAGCGCCTGCGGACCGACGGGATCTATCTCGCGCCTGTCCGGCACCACAGCCCGGCGTGCGCGCTCGCGGTCGGGGCGCTCATCGAGGAGGTGCGGCCCGCCGTCGTGCTCGTCGAGGGCCCTGAGGAGTACGGGCGACTGCTGCCCGCGCTGCTCGACCCGCGCACGCGCCCGCCCGTCGCGGTCCTGAGCCTGGGCACCGAGGGTGGCGGCGCGGGTTTCTACCCGCTCGCCGAGTTCTCGCCCGAGTGGGTGGCCCTGCGCACCGGGGCCCGCTTGGGCGCGGAGGTCGCGTTCGTCGACCGGTCGTGGGTCGCGCGTGTTGGCGACGAGCGGTCCGGCGACGCCGCACGACGAGGTGTGCCCGACGACGGGGCGAGCGTCGAGGACGCGCCCGACGGAGCCGGCGACCGCCCGGAGGGCGCAGACGACGCGTTCGCCCGCACGCTCCAGTCCGAGCGCAACCTCGCGCACTCGCGGACGATCGCCGCGGTCGCCGAGCGCCTGGGGTGCCGCGACCACGACGAGGTGTGGGACCACCTCTTCGAGGCTCGCACGAGCGAGCGGCTCGCGGACTGGCGCGAGCTCTTCGGCGACGTGCTCGCGTGGTCGGGGCTCGCACGCCTCGACTACGAGGAGGAGGTGCTCGACGCCGACGGGTCGCTCGCGCGCGAGGCCCTCATGTCGGCCCGGGTCGCCGAGCACCGCGCCCGGGTCGAGGGGCCCGTTGTCGTGGTGACCGGCGCGTTCCACACGCTCGCGCTCGGCGAGGCCCTCACGGGCGCGCCCGAGGGTGAGCCGGTCGTGAGGCGCCGTCCCGCCCGGGGCTACGGCTCGCCTGCGTCGGCCGACGCCTGGCTCATCCGCTACGACCACGAGCGGCTCGACGGGTTGCGGGGCTACGGGGCGGGCATGCCGTCGCCCGGGTTCTACGAGCGGCTCTGGGCCGCGCACCGGGAGCCGGGTGGGCCGAGCACGCTGGGCGTGTCGCTGCTGGTCGACGTCGCCGCGGAGGCCACCGCGCGAGGGGCGCAGGTGAGCCTGGCCGAGATCGCGTCGGCGGCCGAGCAGGCGACCCGGCTCGCGGACCTGCGCGAGCGCCCGTGGCCGGGACGCACGGACCTCCTCGACGCGCTCACGTCGTGCTTCGTCAAGGACGACGGCGGGCTCGACGTGGGCATCGGTCGTCCCCTCGGGCAGGCGGTCGCCGAGGTGTTCGGCGGGCGCGCGCTCGGCGAGGTGCCGCCCGGCACCGCGTCACCACCGCTCGTGCAGCGCGCGAGGGAACGGGCCGAGGAGCTGCGTCTCGTGGTGACGGATTCGACGCCGCGTCGCACGCGTCTCGACGCCCGCCGCAACCCCCGCCACCGGGAGCGCAGGGCGTTCCTGGCGCTCACGGACTTCGTCGGGAGCGGGTTCGCGCACCAGGTCTCGGGGCCCGACCACGTCGCGGGGCGCGGCATGGGCCTCCTGATCGAGGAGTGGGAGTACGCCTGGACGCCCCTCGTCGAGGCGTCGCTGGTCGAGCTGTCGCACCAGGGTGCGACCCTCGAGGCCGTCGCGGTGCGCCGCCTCCACCGCCTCGAGCACGAGCTCGCGACGACGGGTCGCTCCGCGCTCGGCGTGGCCCGCCTCGTGGCCCAGGCCGTCGTCGCGGGACTGTCGGAACATCTCGACCGCCTGGTCGCGCTCCTGCGCTCGACGCTCGACGTCGACCCGTCGCTCGAGTCCGTCGTGGGCGGGTTGCACCGCCTCGTGGACCTGTGGGACGCGCGCGTCGAGCTGGGCCTGGAGGACCACGCGGACGACCTGCTGGACCTGCTCGACCACGGCCTCGCAACCGTCGCCTACCTCGTCCCCGGCCTCGGGGCGGCCGACGCGGACGCGGAACCTGCCGCCGTCGGGACGCTCGTCGCCCTGCGCGACCTCCTGCGGGAGGCGGGTCGCGCCGCGCGTGCACCGGTGCCCGACGACGCACCCTCCGGCGGTGACACGCTCCTGCCGGGTGGCACCCCCGCGCGCACGACGGGTCGGGCCGAACCCGTGCTCCGCGAGCTCGCCCGGCTCCGCGAGGACCGCGGCGCGGCCCCCGGCGTCCGAGGGGCCCTCGTGGCGCTCGCCGCGACCGACGACGCGCTCGACGACGACGTCCTGGTCGCGGAGGTGCAAGCCCAGCTCAGCCCGGGCGCGGACCCGGTCTCCGCTGTCCGCTTCCTGGGCGGCCTGCTGCGTGTCGCCCCGGACCTCCTGCTGCACACCCCCGAGCTCTTCGACGCCGTCCACACCGGTCTGCGCGACCTCGACGAGGACGCGTTCCTGGCCGTCCTGCCGGACCTGCGCCGCGCGTTCACGTGGCTCAAACCGGCCGAGACGCACCGGCTCGCGCAGCAGGTAGCCACGCGCACCGGCTCCCGGGCCGAGCGGATCGACGTGCACCTGGCCGCGACCGAGCAGGACCTCCACGCGGGGCTAGCGCTCGAACGCGAGCTCGCCGCGATGCTCGCGCGCGACGGGCTCGGAGCGTGGGCCCTCGGTGGGTCGCAGCGCACCTCTCCGGCGCCTACGACGACCGCCACCCTTGCCAACACGCTGTCGGACCAGGAGAACCTGCCGTGACACTCCCGACCGCCCGCCCGGAGGCGACCGCCGAAGAGCTCGAGGCCGCGCGCCGCTGGCGGCTCGTCCTGGGCCGCTACGCGGCGCAGGAGCTCCCGCAGGACCCGTCCGACGCCGGTGTCGAGCGTGCGCTGCAATACCTCTACGACCGCGAGTACGTCGAGCGCGGGCACCGCCTGGGCAAGGGGCCGGGCGGGCGTGGTGGTGGCGGGAGCCTCGACCCGTCGGCGCTCAAGGCTCTCGACTGGCTCGGCCAGGCTCGCACGCTGTTCCCGCGCGAGACGTTCGAGCGCATGCAGGTCGACGCCGTCAGCCGATACCAGCTCACGGACCTGCTCGCCGACCCGGAGGCGGCCGAGGCCCTCGAACCCAGCCGTGAGCTCGCGACCGCGCTGCTGCAGGTGCGCGGACGCCTCGACGAGCGTGCCGCCGCCGGTCTCCGCACGGTCATCGCGCGCGTCGTGGAGGACATCGTGCGACGGCTGCGCCCGCAGTTCGCGACCGCGCTCACCGGCCGCAAGGACCGGTCACGACGCTCGATGCACAAGGTCAGCCAGAACTTCGACGGCAAGCGCACCCTGGCGGCCAACCTCTCGCGCTACGACCCGGAGTCCGGGCGACTGGTCGTGCAGGACGTGCGGTTCGTGTCGCGGGCGCGGCGCACGCTCACCTGGGAGGTCGTCCTCCTCGTCGACCAGTCGGGCTCCATGGCGGCCTCGCTGCTCTACAGCGCGGTGTGCGCGGGGATCATGTCCGCGCTGCCGGGGATCACGGTCCGGCTCGCGGTCTTCGACACGAACGTCGTCGACCTCTCGCACCTCGCGCACGACCCGGTCGCGGTCCTGCTGACGGCACAGCTGGGCGGTGGTACCGACATCGCGAAGGCGGTGCGCTACGCCGAGCAGCAGGTCACGAACCCGAGCCGCACGGTCGTGGTGCTCGTGAGCGACTTCGAGGAGGGCGGCTCGGTCACCCAGCTCCTCGCGGGCGTCCGCCGCCTCGCGGAGTCCGGCGTCCGGATGCTGGGGCTGGCGGCGCTCGACGAGGCCGCCGAGCCCGTCTACGACCACGGGACGGCCCGCCGCCTCGCCGAGTGCGGCATGCACGTCGCCGCCCTCACGCCCGACCGGTTCGCCGAGTGGCTCGGGGAGGTGCTCGTATGACGCCGGGCTGGCTCACGGTCTTCGCGGGGTACGACGACGCCGCGCTCGTCGCGCTCGCCAACGCGGGACTGCTGCGGCGCGCCCGCAAGGATCTCGCGGCAGGCGACGTGTCGCTCACGTCGGAGTCCGCGGCCGAGGTCGTGGTCGCGTGCGGGAGCGCGGTGGTGCGGCTCGGGCCCAAGGGGCCGGTGGCGGCGTCGTGCTCGTGCCCGACGGCGGGCGTGTGCCAGCACGTGGTCGCGGCGTGCCTGTGGGCCCGCGAGCGGGTGACGGACGGGACGTCGCCGGAGTCGGGGCCGACCGCTGCGGTCGTGGACGGGCCGCACCCCACGACCGTGGGCCGCGTTGCCGAGGACGCAGGCCTGCGCGACCCCGCGGGCGTCACCGACCGTGCGACCGCCCCGGACGCCCTGGCCGACCTCCTCGCGCTGGATCCCGCCGATGTGTGCCGGGCCGCGGGCAGGCCCGCGCTGCGCCGGGTCGTCGAACGGCTCCCGGCCGCGCTGCTCGCCGGGCTCACGCAGGACGGCTCGGGGGCGCCGACCGCGTGCGAGGTCACGGCCGACGGCGCGCGGCTCACGATCACGTGGACCGACGGCAGCGGCACCCCGACCCACGTCGTCTTCGTGGCCCCCGCGGGGTTCGCGGGCATGGTCGTCGCCGGTGCGCGCTCGGTCGGCGACCAGGCCGCAGCACGGCTCGAGGCCGTCCTCCGGGTCTTCGCCCGCGAGGGCAGGTCGTGGACGTGGCCCCACGAGATCGAGGTCGAACGCTCGGGTGAGCTGACCACCGCCCAGCGCGCGGGGATCGAGGAGGTGAGCGCCGTCGTCGGGCACGTGGTCGACGCCGGGCTGTCCCACCTCGGTGCCGACGCCGCCGACACGCTGCGCGGGGCCGCGGCCCGCTCACGGCTCGCCGGCCTGCTGCTGCTCCACCGGCTGCTGCTCGTCGCGGCAGGCCTCGTCGACGGTCTCGCGTCGCGCGACGACGACGTGAGCGAGGCCGAGGCGCTCGGTGCCCTCGCCGAGGCGTGGGCGCTCGCGGCGGCGCTGCGGGACGCCACCGTCGGGGCGCTCCCCGACCTCCTGGGGGCACCGGTGCGCCGTACCACCGACGCGGAACCCGGCGACGACCTTCCCGGCCGCCTCGTCCCGCTCGGCGTGCGGTGGTGGCGGGCGCCCAGCGGTGCCCGCGGCCTGACGATCACCGCCTGGGACCTGCGTCACGGGACGCTGCGGACCGCGACGGTCGCACGGCCCTCGGGCGCGGACCCGGCCTTCCGCCGCGACGTCGACCTGCCGCTGCTCTGGAAGGCGTCGGTCGCCGCGGTGTGCGCGGGTCCGTTCGAGCTCGCCGACGCCGAGATACGGCCCGACGGGTCGATCAGCACGACGGCGCGCACGAGCCTCGTCCCCGGCGGGGGCTTCGACGTCGGTGAGCTGCGGGAGATCGCGCAGCACCTGGACGGCGCGACGACGGGGACGGTCGGGTTCGGCCGGGCTCGGCGTCGCGTCCGGCTCGTGATGGCGCGCGAGACCGGGGCTGTCGGAGTGGACGAGGTCCGCCGCGACGTCACCTGGCCGGTCACGGCCGCCGACGGCGTCACCCACGTCCTGCGCGTGGGCGTCGAGCACGAGCGCAGCGTCGAGGCGCTGCTGTCGGTCGTGGCGTCACGCAAGCAGGTGGTCGCGGTCCTCGTCGAGCGCGACGTCTCGACGGGGGCGGACGAGCCCGTCGGAGTGTTCCTGCGGACGGGCCAGGGGAGCGTCGAGCTCTTCTCGCCGTCGATGTCCCCGGCGTTCCGTGCGGTGAGCTGGACGGCGTTGCGTCGGCTGCGGGCGCGGATCGCGGCGCTGCACCGGGGCTCTACCGTCCACGTGGCCGAACCGGTCGATCGTGGCCCGGTGGCACGCGTGTGCGAACCTGCGCTCGAGGTCGTGGACTCGCTCGGCGCGACCGGGCGCCGCAGGCTCACCGCGCACCAGCAGAGCGTGCTCGGCGACCGTGCGCGGCTCGCCCACGACCTCGGGATGGTGACCGTGGGCCGCACGATCGAGGCGCTGACGACGGACGTGTCGACCTTCACGCTCCTGCGCGCACGTTTCGTGCTCGGACGAGCGGCGGCGCTCGCGGACTCCTAGCGCAGGGCGGTCACGTCAGGGGCGAGGGTGGTGAATCCGCACCTCGCAGAGTTCTGGTCATTTTCGTCACGGCGTTTTCGGTGCCATGAAGTGCATTCTTCGTTGCCCGAGGCGATGTGAAGATGGCGTGTCGGACCTGTCGATGTTCTGTTTGTGCCTCAAAGGTCGACGAATTGTGCGCATAGTGTCCTGCGGGCCGGACGGGGGAAGACGTATCCGGCCGGGAGGATTCGGCATCGTCGATTCTTCTGCCATGTGTGACCGATACCTGTGATCGGAGTTCCGTATGACGAAGTACGCAGCTTTCTACGTTCCCTTGACCGCCGCGGCGCTCGCCCTGACGGGCGGCGTCTCCGCGTGGGCGGCGCCCGCGAGCGCACCCACGAGCGCGATCGCCTCGACCTGCGCCTCGACGCCGACGAGCAAGCAGTCGCCCGTCGACATCCCGCTGCGCTCCCTCACGGACAGCCGCAAGGTGAAGGCTCCCGTGCTCGACTACGAGCGCGCCGCGTTCACGGTCCGCGACACCGGGGAGACCATCCAGGCCGACCTGACCACGATCGGCCCCAACGCCATCACGCTCGACGGCACCCGCTACGAGCTCCGGCAGTTCCACCTGCACACCCCGAGCGAGCACACGATCGACGGCGAGCCGGCCGCGATGGAGCTCCATCTGGTGCACCAGAGCGCCGAAGGGAAGCTTGCGGCGCTCGGGGTGCTGTTCGCGCTCGGCCGGGAGAACGGGGCCCTCGCCGGCTTCTTCGACGCGATCCCGGCGGACGCCGGGGCGACGTCGTCGGTCGCGCCCCAGCCGGTCCAGATCAACCCGGCTCACCTGGTGCCTGCGTGGTCGGACCTGATCCGCTACGACGGGTCGCTCACGACGCCACCGTGCAGCGAGGGCGTGCTCTGGACCGTCTACGAGCGTCCTCGGACGATCTCGAAGGCGCAGCTCGGCGCCTTCACCGCGGTGCACCCGGAGAACAGTCGTCCGGTCCAGCCTCTTAACGGCAGGAGCCTGTTCGAGGTCGACGTGGACTGACGCCTCGTCCGGCCGCAAAGGCGTCCGGTCTCCGACTTCTTGCCGGCGGCCGGACGCTTTTTTCGTCAGATCCGAAGGTGGAAATGAGAGCTCTCTCATGAGGGCGCCGGATTTCTGGTTCCGCCGTTCTGGAATTGCCGACAATACCTGTGATGGCGACGGTCGCGTATCGGTGGCCTCGGCAGGGGGGCTGCGGGACGCCCCCGATGTCAGACCCTCACGGCAGACTCCGGGGCGTGTACTCGGTCCCGCTCCGCACGTCGTCCGCCGACCCTGGCGTCGTCGACGTCGAGGACCTCGACCCCCACGGCGCCCGGCTGCACCCCGCCTCGCGCCGCACCACCTGGCCGGGTGCCGTCCTCGAGCAGCCCGTCCCCCCGACCCCGAGCCCCCCGGTGGCCACGGCCACCCCCGGCGTGCCCCGGGCCGCGACGCCCACGACCCGCTGGGTGTTCGACGACACCAACCTCTGGTACCCGGCCGCCCTCGCAGGTGGCCTGCGCGTCGAGCGCGCGCACGACCTGCGCCTGACCCGGGCCGTCCTGCGGCGATCGGTCCTCGCGACGGGCACGCCCCTGGCGCAGGGGCCGCGCGACGCCTGGGACGACATGCACCCGGTCCCCACGGCCCCCGTCCCGGGCATCGAACGCCCGGACGCGCTCTTCGACCTCGGCGACCGGCGAGCCGTCACCCCGCCCGACCCCGTGGGGGAGCTGCGCCGACAGCTCGAGGCGGTCGCGACGTCGTCGGGCCCGGGGCGGCTGCGCCTGCTGATCGCCGCCGAGTCCGCGGGCGCACTCGTGGCCGCCGAGATGAGCCACGCCGGACTGCCCTGGCGCGAGGACCTGCACGACGCGATGCTCACCGGCATCCTGGGGGCGAGGCCGCCGCTCGGGCTGCGCCCCGCGCGGCTCGAGGCCCTCGCCGAGGGCGTGCGGTCGGCGCTCGACGCGCCCGCGCTGAACCCCGACTCGGCCCCCGAGCTCCTCAAAGCCCTCGAGTACGCGGGAGTCGGCGTGAAGTCGACCCGCAAGTGGGACCTCGAACGCGTCGACCACCCCGTCGTCGCGCCGCTCCTCGAGTACAAGAAGCTCAGCCGTCTCCTGACCGCCAACGGCTGGAACTGGCTCGACACCTGGGTGCGGGACGGCCGCTTCCGGCCCGAGTACGTCGTCGGGGGAGTCGTGACCGGACGCTGGGCCGCGAACGGCGGGGGAGCGCTCCAGCTCCCGCACCAGGTCCGCTCGGCCGTGGTCGCCGACCCCGGGTGGAAGCTCGTCGTCGCCGACGCCGCACAGCTCGAACCCCGGGTGCTCGCGGGCCTCTCGGGCGACCTCGTCATGGCCGAGGCGGGGCGCGGCGGCGACATGTACCAGGGCATCGTCGACACGGGTGCCGTCGAGACGCGCGCCCAGGCCAAGATCGGCATGCTCGGCGCCATGTACGGCGGGACGACGGGCGAGAGCGGGCGCATGCTCCCGCGGCTCGCGAAGGCGTTCCCGCGCGCGCTCGACCTCGTCGAGCAGGCCGCGCGCGCGGGCGAGCGCGGCGAGATCGTCACCACGCGCCTCGGCCGGAGCTCGCCCCCGCCCGGGTCGGGCTGGGACGAGACGCAGGGCAGCGCGTACGACGAGTCCGCGTCGAGCGACGCGCAGTCCCGAGCCCGCAGCCAGACCCGCGCCTGGGGCCGGTTCACCCGGAACTTCGTGGTGCAGGGGACGGCCGCCGAGTGGGCGCTGTGCTGGATGGCCTCGCTGCGCGGGCGCCTCGCCGCGATGCCCCGGGCGGCCACCCCCGGGCTGGCCCCCGCCCCCTTCACCGAGCAGCCGCACATGGTCTTCTTCCTGCACGACGAGATCATCGTGCACGCTCCCGCCGAGCTCGCAGAGCAGGTCGCGGACGAGATCCGGGCCGCGGGCACCGAGGCCGGGAAGCTCCTCTTCGGCGACTTCCCGGTCGACTTCCCGCTCACGGTCGCGATCGTCGACGACTACTCGCAGGCGAAGTAGCGCGGTCGATCACGTGTCCCGTGGCTCGCCCCGGTACGTCCCGACCGACCAGAGGTTCCCCTCGGGGTCCGCGAGCACCAGCTCACGGCTGCCGTAGTCGGTCTCGTGCAGCGGAGCGACGACCGCGCCGGCGCGCTCCGCCCGGTCCGCGATCTCCTCGATCCCGGTCCCGCTGCCGGGCTCCCCGGCGACCACGTACCCGCCGAACGTGCCCGGCGGACGTGACCACTCGCGGTCGGGCGTGAAAGAGCCCAGCATGATGCCGCCGCCGGGCGGCCAGTCGAGCTGCGCGTGCGCGACGCCTTCGTCGCTCGTCATGACGGTGTTGCGTCGGAAGCCCACCACGTCGACGAGGAAGTCGATCAGCCCGGGCGCGTCGTGCGCCTGGAGGGTGGGCCAGACCTGTGCCTGGGGAGTCGTGTGCGTGTCCATGACCTCAGCCTGCGCGCGGTGCACCGCCCCCGGCTTGGATGTTTGCGCGCTCCTCGGCGAGCCACGCCGTCGGGCTCAGACCGGCGAACGCATGGAAGTCGCGCACCAGGTGGGAGTGGTCGGAGTAGCCGGTGCGGGCCGCGATGTCCGCGAGGTTCGGCCCCGACGGCGCCAGGGACCTCGCGCGCACCGCGTACCGAGCGGCGTCGAAGCGCGCCAGGCGACAGGCCGCGCCCGGACTCAGACCGAGCTCGGCCGAGAAGAGCGACGTGAGCTGGCGAGGGCTGAGCCAGACGTGCGCGGCGACGTCGGGCACGGTCACCCTGCCGTTTCTGCGGAGGATGTGGCGCCAGGCTTCGGCGACCTCGACCCGTGCCGGTCCGAGGCCAGGCCTGCGGCCCTCGGCCTGGCGTCGCAACGCCTCGGCGACGAGCGTGAGTCGCTCGTCCCACGACGTCGCCTCGCCGACCCGCTCCCGCAGGTCGCGCGAGGCTGCCCCGAGGACGTCGTCGGCGTCGGTCACCATGCCCAGCTCGCCGGGTGGGACGCCGAGCAGCTCGCGGCTCGCGAGCGGGTCGAGCGCGAGCTGGACGCCCTCCTGGTGCGCGGGCTGATGGATGTACGCGGGGGACGTGTGCAGACCCCCGACGAGCGACGCGTACCGGTGCAGGGGCGCGTCCCCGGGCCCCGTCGCCGTGGGCACAGGGCCGTCGAGGCTGATGACGACGGTCAGCCACGGTGAGGGCAGCCCGCGGTGCACCGAGGGGGAGCCCGTGATCTCGTAGCCCAGGACGGAGCCGACCGCAGACTCCAGCGGTCCGGTCGGGGAGGCGCGCACGTAGTGCTGTCCCATGGCAACACGGTAGGTCGCGGGGGTCGCTCGGCGCGCGTCGTCGCCCGCCGGCGGCGGATAACCTGGTCCCGTGACCGCACACCCCACGCTCGCCGACGTCGTCCGAACCCTCGAGGCGCTCTACCCGCCGTCGACCGCGGAGGGATGGGACGCCGTCGGGCTCGTCACCGGGGACCCTGCCCAGCCCGTGCGCAAGATCCTCTTCGCGGTCGACCCCGTCGCGACGGTCGCCGACGAGGCGATCGAGTGGGGCGCCGACCTGATCGTGACCCACCACCCGCTCTTCCTGCGGCCCGTGCACTCGATCGCCGCGACGACGTTCAAGGGTTCGCTCGTGCACCGCCTCGTGCGGGCCGGGATCGGGCTGTACGTCGCGCACACCAACGCCGACGCCGCACCGCGCGGCGTCGCCGACGCGCTCGCGGACGCGATCGGTCTCGTGGACAGGTCGCCCCTCGTCCCGTCCGCACCCGACGGCGCCGCGCACCTCGCGGAGACCGGCATCGGTCGCGTGGGCCGCCTCGAGGAGCCGACGACGTTGCGCGCCTTCGCCGAGCGCGTCGCCGCCGCGCTGCCCGCGACCGAGCAGGGAGTACGCGTCGCGGGCGACCTCGATGCGACCGTGAGCACCGTGGCCGTCGTCGGCGGCTCGGGCGACTCGCTGTTCGACGCCGTCCGCAGCGCGGGCGCCGACGTCTACGTCACCGCGGACCTGCGCCACCACCCCGCGTCCGAGCTGCGCGAGCGTGCCGAGTTCGAGGGCGGCGCCGCGGGCGGGCCGTTCCTCGTCGACGTCGCACACTTCGCGAGCGAGTGGCCCTGGCTGCGCTACGCGGCCGCCGACCTGACCGGACAGCTCGCAGATACGGGTACGGTGGATACCCGCGTGAGCGTCCGCCGGACCGACCCCTGGACCGCCCGGATCGGCTCCGCGCACCGCGCCTGACACGGCGCCCCACAACTGCATCGAAAGGAACGCACCCTGTGAGCACTGCACCCCCCGAGGACCAGCGACGACTGCTGGAGGTCCAGGCACTCGACACCCGCCTGCAGCAGCTCACGCACAAGCGCGCCTCCCTGCCCTCGATCGCCCGCATCGCGGAGCTCGACGCGCAGATCTCCGACCTCAGCACCTCGCTCGTCGCGTCCCGCACCGCCGTGAGCGACCTCAAGCGAGAGCTCACCAAGGCCGAGGGGGACGTCGAGCAGGTCCGCAACCGTGCGGCACGCGACCAGACCCGCCTCGACTCGGGCCAGGTCGGCGCCAAGGACGCCCAGGCGCTCGTCGGCGAGCTCGAGTCGCTGTCCCGCCGCCAGGAGGTCCTCGAGGAGATCGAGCTCGGTGTCATGGAGCGCCTCGAAGCCCACGAGGAGGCTCTCGCCAAGCTCGACGCCGCCAACGACGAGCTCGTCTCCGCCCAGCGCGAGGTCGAGGCCGAGCGCGACGCCCAGCTCGCCGAGGTCGACGCCGAGGTCGAGGCCGTGACCGCCGCACGTGCCAAGGCCGTCGACGGGATCGACGCCGGGCTCGTCACCCTCTACGACCGCCTGCGCAACCAGCTCGGAGGCCTGGGTGCCGCCGTGCTCAACGGCCGCCGCTGCGAAGGATGCCGCCTCGAGCTCAACCCGTCCGACGTCGCCGCGATCAAGGCCAAGGGGCCCGAGCAGGTCGCGCGCTGCGAGGAGTGCTCGCGCATCCTGGTGCGGCTCGACGCCTGACGTCGACCCTCCGAGGCCCGAGGCCCCACCCCCGACC
>NZ_JBHUAD010000044.1:0-21927 GCF_042789955.1 Oerskovia sp. NPDC056781 | reverse complement strand
CAGCCCCGCGACAGGTGCCGCCCGGCCGCGTCACGCACCCGCGGCGCCCCGCCGCACCGTCTCGTTCCCCGCCGCACCGGTCGGCGGGCGCCCCCGCACCCACGTGCGCGGCATGCGCCCCGGACCGTGCCCGCACCCTTGGAGGATCACCGGTGATCCACTCCGCCCGACGCTGGGGGCCGCCACTGCTCCTCGTCGCCCCGTCCCTGATCCTGGTGGGGGTGTTCGTCTACGGCCTCATCGCGATCAACTTCTCGACCTCGACCACCGACATGCACAAGGCCGCACAGTCCACGGGGCAGGCGCCCGTGTCCCGGGTCGGCTTCCAGAACTACCTCGACCTGCTCGCGAGCCCCGAGTTCCAGCACTCGCTGCTGAACCTCCTGATCTACACCGTGGTCTTCCTCGTGGGCACCATGGTCATCGGGTTCGTCTGGGCCTGGCTCCTCGACAAGCCGGTCAAGGGCGAGGGCTTCTTCCGCGCCGTCTACCTGTTCCCCATGGCGGTCTCGTTCATCGCCTCGGGCGTCGTGTGGCGCTGGCTCCTCAACTCCAACCAGGACGAGAAGGCGAGCGGCCTCAACCGGCTGTTCCAGATGATCGGCCTCGACGCGCTCCAGAACAACTGGTGGAACAACGTCACGTTCGGCATCGCGGCCATCGCGATCCCCGCGATCTGGCAGCTCTCCGGCTACGTCATGGCGCTCTTCCTCGCAGGGTTCCGCGGCATCCCGGAGGAGCTGCGCGAGGCGGCCCGCATCGACGGCGCGAGCGAGTGGAAGCTGTACCGCTACGTGCTCTTCCCGCAGCTCACGCCGATCGCGCTGTCCGCGCTCATCATCGTGGGCCACATGTCGCTCAAGGCCTTCGACCTCATCATGTCGATCTCCAAGCCGTCGAACTACCAGACCAAGGTCCCGGCCGTCGACATGTACGTCTTCAAGTCGAGCTTCGACTACGCGAACGCGGCTGCGGTGGGCGCGATCCTGCTCATCATCGTCGCCCTCGTGATCGTGCCCTACCTGATCTCCCTGAACCGCAAGGAGAAGATCCGATGACCACGGTCACCACCCCCGTCGAGGCGACGGCCCCGGGCTCGGGCTCGGGGTCCGGCGCCACCGGCTCGCGTCGGCGCAAGAAGCCGGTCGAGCGGTTCTCCGTGGCCCGCACGCTGCGCTACGCGCTCCTGATCCTGTTCGTGCTGGTCGTGCTCGTGCCCGTCTACGTCCTGCTCGTCACGAGCTTCAAGGGACCGGGCGACGCGGCCCCGACCCGCGCATGGAACCTGCCGCAGGTCTGGACCACGGAGAACTGGCAGGCCGCGTGGACCGCGCTGTCGCCCGCGATCCTGCGCACGCTCCAGATGGTGGTCCCGGCCGCGCTCATCTCGGCCTTCCTCGGGTCGCTCAACGGGTTCGTGCTCTCGCGCTGGCGGTTCCGGGGAGCGAACGTCGTCTTCACGCTCATCCTCTTCGGCATGTTCATCCCCTACCAGGCGGTGATCATCCCGCTCAACCAGCTCGTCCTGAGCCTCGACCTGCCGAGCGGTATCCCGACGCTGATCGTGCTGCACGTGATCTACGGCCTGCCGATCACGACGCTGATCTTCCGCAACTACTACCAGACCGTCCCGAACGAGCTCATCGAGGCCGCGCGCGTCGACGGGGCGGGCATGCTGCGCACGTACTGGTCGATCGTCCTGCCGCTGTCGATCCCGAGCTTCGTGGTCGTGCTGATCTGGCAGTTCACGTCCGCGTGGAACGACTTCCTCTTCGCGGTGTTCTTCTCCTCGAGCCAGAACGGCCCGGTCACGCTCGCGCTCAACAACCTCGCGAACGGGGCGCTGCTGCAGAACTACGGCGTGTCGATGGCAGGGGCGCTCTTCGCGTCGCTCCCGACCCTCCTGGTCTACATCCTGCTCGGCAAGTACTTCATGGGCGGGCTCATGTCCGGGTCGGTCAAGGGGTGAGGCGGCCGCTCCCACGGGGCGGGCCGGCCTGGCCGGGCACGACGTCGGGACGGGTGCTCCGCCGTCGGGCGTTCGACGCAGGTGCGCCCGCCCGGGGAAGATCACTGACGAGGACGACGAACGGGGAACGATGACGGTCATGGACGAGCCCGCACGCACGACGGGCGGGGCCGCGTGGCGCCACGACGAGCTGCGCAGGCTGCTCGCCTTCGCGCAGGCGTCGCTCGGGCCCGACGGCGGGGCGCGGTGGCTCGACGACGACGGCGTCCCCGACGCGCACCAACCCGTGCACACGTGGATCACCGCGCGCACGGCCCACATGTACGCGCTCGGGACCCTGCTCGGGGTGCCCGGGGCGGACGCGCTCGCGGACCTGGCCCTCGACGGGCTGCGCAGCTACCTCGCCGACCCCGTGGACGGCGGCTGGTTCGCGTCGCGCGGGCCGGGCGACGCGGTCGACGACACCAAGAGCGCCTACGCGCACGCGTTCGTCGTCCTCGCCGCGTCGAGCGCCGTGGTCGCGGGACGGCCCGGGGCGCGCGGGCTGCTCGACGACGCGCTGCGCATCCTCGACCAGGAGTTCTGGGAGGCGGACCAGGACATGCTGCGGGACGAGTGGGACCGCGCCTGGACCACGTGCGCGCCCTACCGTGGGGCGAACGCCAACATGCACGGCGTCGAGGCGCTGCTCGCCGCGCACTCGGCGACGGGCGACCCCCTGTGGCTCGAGCGCGCGAGCGCGATCGCGGACCGCGTCGTCGGCTGGGCCGCCGAGCGGGACTGGCGCGTGGTCGAGCACTTCGACGCCTCGTGGCGGCCACAGCCCGAGCTCAACGTCGACCACCCGACCGACCAGTTCAAGCCCTACGGGTCGACGCCCGGGCACGGGTTCGAGTGGGCGCGCCTGCTCCTGCAGCTCGACGCGGCGCACGATCCCGGGGCGTCCGACGGGGTCGCCTCCACGCCGGGCGCCCGCCTCGACGCCGCCCGCCGGCTGTTCGACCGCGCCGCGGCCGACGGATGGGACCCCGACGGGGGCGGGTTCGTCTACACCGTCGACTGGTACGGGCGACCCGTCGAGCGGCGCAGGTTCCACTGGGTCGCGGCCGAGGCGATCGCGGCCGCCGAGGTCCTCGCCCGGGTCACGGGCGAGGAGCGGTACGCAGGGCTCGCCCGTGACTGGTGGACGTACGCGCGGACCGTCCTCGTCGACGGCGAGCGCGGCTCGTGGCACCACGAGCTCGACGCCCACAACCACCCGTCGGCGGTCGTCTGGGTCGGCAAGCCCGACGTCTACCACGCAGGGCAGGCGCTCCTCCTCGCGGACGTGCCGGTCACGGGGAGCCTCGCGGAATCGGTCCGCGCCTGGCGCGCTCAGCGCGTGGAGTAGACCTGTACCTCGGCCGCCTTGACGGCGAACCAGACACGTTCGCCCGGCGCCAGGCGCAGGTCCGCGACGGACCGTGGGGTCAGGTCCGCGGCGAGGTGCCCGACGGCGTCGCGCACCTCACGAGGTCCCGTCACCTCTCCCCAGGCCCGGAAGAGCTGCCCGTGCGGCTCGAGCGACGTGATCGTCACCGCGAAGGCGTTCCGCGGGCTGCCCGACGGCGGTTCACGGTGGATCGCGACTGCCCGCGGCTCGAACATCGCGACCGCCGGGTCGCCCTCGACGAGACCCGCGCCGTCGGCGGCGACGCCTGCGACGACCTGCGCCGTCGCGAGCGGGCTCGTGGTGCTCGTGCCGGTCGCCGCGCCGCCACCCGGGCCGAGCCGCAGCCCGCCGCCGTCGGTCGCGGTGCCCGAGAGCAGGTTGATGCCCGCGAGGCGAGCCGCGAACCGTGAGCGGGGTCGCGTCAGGACCTCTCGCGCCGGACCGTCCTCGACGACCCGGCCGCCCTCCAGGACGACCGCGCGGTCGGCGAGGAGGAGGACGTCGAGCAGGTCGTGCGTCACGAGCAGGGTCGTGCGGGGGTGCGCGCGCTGGGCGTCGTGCAGGGCGCGACGCACCTGCTGGGCGACCCCGACGTCGAGCGAGGCGAGCGGTTCGTCGAGCAGCAGGACGCGGGGGTCGGTCGCGAGGGCGCGGGCGATCGAGACGCGCTGAGCCTGCCCCCCGGACAGCTCGTGCGGTCGACGTCCGGCGAGGTGCTCCGCGTCGAGCTCGGCGAGGCGCTCGCGGGCCGTGGCGCGAGCCTCGGGCCGGGTCGTGCCCCGGGCTCGGAGCCCGAACGCGACGTCGTCGACCGCGTCGAGGTGCGCGAAGAGCAGGGGACGTTGCGTGAGCCAGCCGATCCTGCGCCGTCGTGGGGGGACGGCGGTCCCGCGGGTGGTGTCGGTGAGGACGGTGTCGTCGATCGACACGAGGAGCTCGTCGGGAGTTCCCGACCGGGGCCGGGCGCGGTGGGGGAGGAGGCCTGTGACGGCCTGGAGGAGCGTGGACTTGCCCGCGCCGTTGGGGCCGAGGACCGCGACGACCTGCCCGGGCTCGACCGCGAGGTCGAGGTCGACGCCGCGCTCGGCGAGGCGGACCCTGACCCGCAGGGGCGCGCCGAGGGTGACGGGCTCGCCCGCCGAGGGTGACGTGCCGGCCTGTCGACGGTGACCGCCCCGATCGCCGAGGGTGACGGGCTCGCCCGCCGAGGGCGACATGCCGACCCGCCGACGGACACGCGACCCGTCACCGTCGGCCGAATGGCCGTCACCGCCGGCGGGGAGCCCGTCACCCCCGGCCCGCTGCCGGTCGCCCTCGGCGGAGGGCTCGCGCCCGAAGGGGCCGCCGTGCACGGCGGCCGTGACGATCACGGCCACGACCACGAGCAGGAGCGACAGGGCGACGGCGGCGTCGGGGTCGGCGCTGCGCTGGAGGTAGATCTCGAGCGGCAGGGTCTGCGTGACCCCCTGGAGCGCGCCGGCGAACGTGATCGTCGCGCCGAACTCCCCGAGCGCCCGTGCGAACGCGAGCACCGCCCCGGACACGAGCCCGGGCAGGACGAGCGGCAGGGTCACACGGCGCAGCACGGTCGTGGGGGAGGCGCCGAGCGTCGCGGCGACCTCCTCGTAGCGCGCGTCGTGCGTCCGCAGCGACCCTTCGAGGCTCAGCACGAGGAACGGCAGCGCGACGAAGGTCTGGGCCATGACGACCGCGGTCGTCGTGAACGCGACCTCGATCCCCAGGACGGACAGGTGCTGGCCGACCAGCCCGCGTCGCCCGAACGTGTAGAGCAGCGCGATGCCTCCCACGACGGGTGGCAGGACGAGGGGGAGCAGCACGAGCGCCCGGGCCACACGCTGCCCCGGGAACGTGGTCCGCGCGAGGACGAGGGCCATGGGTGCGCCGAGCAGCACGCAGCACACGGTCGCGACGAGCGAGGTCCGCACCGAGAGCCACAGGGCGTCGGTCGCGGTCGGTGACGTGAGCAGGTCCCAGATCCCACCGAGCCCCCCGGACACGTCGAGGCGCGCGACCATCGCGACCACGGGCACGACGACGAACAGTGCACCGAGGATCGCGGGGGCCAGGACCCAGCGGGGCAGGCCGCGCATCAGGTGGCCTCCCCGGTCCGCGCGGGGCTGTCGCCCGGGCGAGGGGAGCGTCCTCGCCCGGGGCGCCGCACGTCGTCGGGAGTCACGGCGCCCCGAAGCCCGCCTTCGCGAGCGCGCCCTGGCCGACGGGTCCGGTCACGAGGTCGAGCCACTCCTGGGCGAGCGCGGCGTCGGCGGCACCGGAGGTCACGGCGATCGGATAGGTGTTCACGACGGTCTTGGTCTCGGGGACGTCGACCACCTCGACGTCGTCCCCGGCGAGGGTCGCGTCGGTGACGTAGACGAGCCCGGCGTCGGCCTCCCCGGCGGTGACCTTGGCGAGGACGTCGGTCACGCTCGCCTCCTCGCTCACGCGGTGGACGGTGGTCCCGGCGGCGGCCTCGACCTTGGCCGTCGCGGACCCGCAGGGGACCTCGGCCGCGCACACGACGACCTTGAGGTCCTCGCGCGAGAGGTCCGCGAACGACGTGACGCCGCCCGGGTTCCCGGCGGGCACGACGACCGTGAGGGTGTTGGTCGCGAAGACGACGGGGTCGGCCGCGTCCCCGCCCTCGACGACGCGGTCCATGTTCTTGGTGTCGGCCGAGGCGAACACGTCGCCCGGGCTGCCTGCGAGGAGCTGGTCGGCGAGGCCGGCCGACCCCGCGAACGACAGCGCGACGGTCACGCCGTCGTGCTCGGCCTCGAAGCCCTCGGCGAGCTCGGCGAAGACGTCGCGCAGCGACGCGGCCGCGAGCACGGTGAGGGTCTGCTCCTCGACGGGGGCGGTCGAGCCGGTCGCGTTCGCGTCCCGCGTGCCCGACGGCGCCGCGCACGCCGCGAGGGCGGCCGTGAGCAGGGCCGTGGTCGTCACGGCGAGCGCGCGCCGGGCGGGGCGTGCGGAGGAGCGGGTGGTGCGGGTGGTGCGGTTCACGCGAGGCCTCCTGGCGTCTCGACGATCACGGTGGTGGCCTTGACGACGGCGACGGCGAGGCTGCCCGGCTCGAGACCGAGGTCGCGGACGGCCTCGGTGCTCATGAGCGACACGACGCGCTGTCCGCCGCACAGCATCTCGACCTGGGACATGACGGTGTCGCTCACGACGTGGGTCACGATCCCGACGAACCGGTTCCTCGCGGAGCGGGCGACGCCGGACGGGTCGGGCGCTGCCTGGGCGGTGCGCACGGCCCACGCGGCGAGCTGAGCGCCGTCGAGGACCTTGCGGCCGGAGCCGTCGAGGGTCGCGTCGAGGTCTCCTGCGTCGACCCAACGGCGCACGGTGTCGTCGCTGACGCCGAGCAGGTCGGCTGCTTCCTTGATCCGATAGTGCGGCATGAGGACGACTATAGGCCCGCAGATGCGGGTCGAATGGTCAGGTGCGTGACGGTTGAGTACCGATTCTGGCCCATATGCCCCATTTCCAGCGACGACCGTGGCATGCTCGGGCGGTGCGCACACGCTGGTGCGCCGGGACCGGTAGGAGGACTCGTGGTTCGTCGGTACTGGAGCTCGCTCGCCCTGATCGTGATCGGCGCCGTCTGGGCGCTGGGCGGAGGGGTCGCCGCGCTGACCGGCAAGGACGGACCGCAGTCCCCGATCCTGTTCGTGGTGCTGGGGGGCGTGGCCGTGCTGGTGGGCATCGGGAGCGCACTCGTCCGGTCCCGTTCGCGCGACGAGGCGTGACGGCGGTGTGACGGCGGGGGCCCGCCGGTCGGCCCGAGCCAACGCACGAGGCCCCGCACCATCCGGTGCGGGGCCTCGTGTCGTGGAGCGGATGACGGGAATCGAACCCGCGCTATCAGCTTGGGAAGCTGAAGTTCTACCATTGAACTACATCCGCGTGACGTGGAACCCCGCAGCTCGCGGGCCGTCTCCGGCCGGTGCGAGCCGGTGAGGAACCGGCGTGCGTCCACGATCATACCCACGTCGGGCCAGGATGCCAGCATCTTGTGCCTGAGCACTTGCCTGAGGAGGCGTCTTGTCCGAGAACCCGTACCAGCAGCAGCCCACCGATCCTGCGGCTGGAGCGGACCCGTACGCGCAGCCGCAGGCCTACGGCGAGCAGCCGCAGCCCGCCTACGGTGCACCGGCCGACCCCTACGCCCAGCAGCCCGGCTACGGTCAGCCGCAGCCGGCCTACGGCGAGCAGCCGCAGCCGACCTACGGCACGGACCCGTACGGCCAGCAGCCCGGGTACGGGTACGGAGCCCCTCAGCAGGGTTACCAGCAGGGCTATCAGCAGCCGTACGGCGCGTACGGTGCCCAGCAGCCCGGCTACTACGAGGACCCGAACGCGAAGTCGCGCCTCGCGGCGGGCCTGCTCGGCATCTTCCTCGGGACGTTCGGCATCCACCGCTTCTACCTCGGGTACACCGGCATCGGCGTGACGATGCTGCTGATCTCGGTCCTCTCGTTGGGCATGCTGAGCTGGGCGGTCTGGATCTGGGGCCTCGTCGAGGGCATCCTCTACCTGACGTCGAAGACCGGTCAGTACTCGGTCGACTCGACGGGACGCCCGCTGCGCAGCTGACGGCACGGGTCGCCTCGCGTCCTGGACCCGAGGCCGGTCGGACGACCGCACGTCGTCGCCCGACCGGCCTCGGGCTCGGCCCCCGGGACCGCGCACCGGCGCGCCGTCCTGCGGAGTACGGTTGCCCCGTGCTCCTCTCCGACCGCGACATCACTGCCGAGATCGACGCCCAGCGGGTCCGTCTGGACCCCTACGACCCCGCGATGCTCCAGCCGTCGAGCATCGACGTGCGGCTCGACAAGTTCTTCCGGCTGTTCGACAACCACAAGTACCCGTTCATCGACCCGTCGACGGACCAGCCGGACCTGACGCGCCTCGTCGAGGTCGAGCCCGGTGAGCCGTTCATCCTGCACCCGGGGGAGTTCGTCCTGGGGGCCACGTTCGAGCAGGTGTCGCTGCCCGACGACGTCGCCGCCCGCCTCGAGGGCAAGTCCTCCCTGGGCCGGCTCGGGCTCCTGACGCACTCGACGGCCGGCTTCATCGACCCCGGGTTCAGCGGCCACGTGACGCTCGAGCTGAGCAACGTCGCGACGCTCCCGATCACGCTGTGGCCGGGCATGAAGATCGGCCAGCTGTGCTTCTTCCGGCTGTCGTCGGCCTCGGAGCACCCGTACGGCTCGTCGATCTATGGTTCTCGGTACCAGGGTCAGCGGGGTCCGACGGCCTCGCGCTCCTGGCAGAACTTCCACCGCACCGACGTGTGATCCCGAGCCGGCTCGAGCGAGCCCGCCTGATCGGACGTCGCCACCGCAGAGAGGGCGATCCCACCGTGTCGCAGCCGACCAGCCCGACCCTTCAGCCGTTCCCCGCGTCCTCGGCGCAGGCCCACCAGGCGCGGCACCTGCTCGCGCTCCCGGGGGACGTCGAGGTCGACGAGGTCGAGACCCTCGCCGTGTCCAGGTTCGCGGGCGCGCGGTGGGACGTGGCGCCGTCGGGCACGGATCCCCTGACCCCGGCGCCGCGCACCGCCAGGCCGGGCGAGCCCGGTGTGCTGCGGACGTCGCGGCACACGACGCTGACCGGGCCGTACTCGCCGTGGTCGGCGGACGGGGTCAACCCCGGCCTGCCGCCGGGCACGGACCAGGTGTTCGACGTCGTGTGCCCGCGCGACCGCGGCGACGCCCCGATCCCCGGTGGCGGCGACCGTGACGGGGTGGGACGCGCGTTCCCGGCGGGGCTGCCGACGCGCGAGGAGGAGCGCGTCATCTCTTGGCTCGTCGAGGTCGCGCGGCGTCTCGGCGGCTCGATCCGCGTCGACACGGCCAACGCGGCGTCGCCGGCCGTGGTCCTGACGCCGGACCCGGGCGTCGCGGTCGACATGTCGGTCTTCTCGGACGTGTGGCTCGACCCGCAGGCCGCGATGGCCGTCGTCGGGGCGGTCCATCCGCGCGTCGTGCTCGCGACGGAGGGCAGCCCGTACCAGGGACCGCCCCAGGGCATCGGCGAGCTGCCCCTGTACCGGGGCGAGACGCTCGACCCGGACCTGCGTCGCGCGCTCCACGCGCAGGCGGACGACATCGACATCCAGGCCCTGACGAGCGGCAAGGTCCTCGACGGGTACGGGCTCCTGATCGACATGGGTCTCGACGGTCTCGTGGCGGTCGAGGTGGGCGGCGAGGAGCAGCTCCCGCTGCTGCTGCGCAACCTGCCGTGGGCGTCGCAGGGCGCGGTCGCCTACAGGGTGCGCTGGGAGCCGCGGGACCTCGTCGAGTCGCAGATGGAGGTGCCGTCGTTCGAGCTGAAGATCGCGCGCAAGCGCGCGGCCGAGCTCGTCGCGACGGTGACCCGGGCGCTGTATGCGGCCGTGGGGGGCGAGATCGCCGACGAGGCCGACTTCCTGGTGGACCCGCAGGACGTCTGAGGGTTGGTTGCGCTCTCACGGCTGCCCGCATACTCTCGACCGTCCGGTCGGAACGGGATGAACAGGGCGAGGTGGGCATGTCGCAGGGTGCAGCGGGCAGCGGAGCCGCCACGGCCCGCCGACGCGGGAACCCGTTGGCGCTCGCGGTCCTCGCGCAGCTCGGTGACAAGCCCATGCACCCCTACGAGATCGCGCGCGTGCTCAAGGACGGCCGCAAGGACGAGTCGGTCAAGCTGAACTACGGCTCGCTCTACTCGGTCATCACGGCGCTCGCGCGGGACGGGTTCATCGAGCCCGCGGGCACCGAGCAGGACGGCAACCGTCCCCAGCGCACGGTCTACCGACTCACGGACGCCGGACGCGACGAGGTCGACGACTGGATGCGCAGCCTCCTCGGCGCCCCCGTGAAGGAGTTCCCGCAGTTCCTGGCGGCGCTCAGCTTCATGCAGGTCCTGGCGCCCGACGACGCCGCCGCCCTCCTGCGCACCCGTCTCGTCGCGCTGCGCGTCGCCGTCCGTCGGCTCGAGGACGACGTGGAGCGCCGTGTCGAGGCGGTCCCGGCACCGTTCACGGCCGAGACCGAGTACGAGCTCGCGCTGCTCCTCGCCGAGCTCCGGTACACCGAGGCACTCGTCCGCCGCCTGGGCGACGGCACGCTCCGCGGCCTCGACGACTGGCGGGCGAGACCGTCCGACGGGGCGGCGTCCTCCAGCTAGCCGGGTCCGCCCGGTGGCCGATCCGTGGCCCGCAGGTGCATTCCCGCTGAACCTGTGACATCTCCCACCGACCGACGGGGCGTCGAGTGGTCTTGCGGGTCTCGTCGAACGGTAAAATACCTACCGGACCCGGTGTGTCTCCGGGCCGTCCTTCTCCTGCGCGCCGTCGAGCGGGAACGGTCGGTCCGCGCGGCGCGGCCTGTCCATGTTCTCGCCCACCCGCCCCCGACCAGGACGGAGCGGACGTGCTCTATCTGCTCGTTGCGCATCTGGCAATGGCACTCGGCGCGCCCGCACTCGTGTCGGTGCTGGGCCGCAAGGCGTTCTTGGTGATGGCCCTCGCGCCCGCCTCCGCCGCTGTCTACGCCCTCAGCTGGACCACCCGCGTCATGGAAGGCGTGCACCCCACCGAGGTCACCCAGTGGGTACCGGGGCTGGGGCTCGAGCTCGCCTTCCGCATGGACACCCTGTCCTGGCTCATGCTGCTGCTCGTCGGCGGCGTGGGCGCGCTGGTCCTCGTGTACTGCTCGGCCTACTTCTCTCCCACCGCGTCCGGGCTCGGGAGGTTCGGGGCCGTGCTCACGGCGTTCGCGGGGGCCATGGTCGGCCTCGTCACGTCGGACGACATGCTGCTCCTGTTCATCTTCTGGGAGCTCACGACAGTCTTCTCCTACCTGCTGATCGGCCACTACGCGGACCGCAAGGCGAGCCGGCGAGCCGCGATGCAGGCCATCGTCGTCACGACGGCCGGCGGCCTGGCGATGCTCGTGGGCGTCGTGATCCTGGGGGTCCAGGGCGGGACGTTCCGCCTCTCGGAGATCATCGCGGACCCGCCGACGGGCGGCGCCGTGACTGCCGCGATCGTGTGTCTGCTGGCCGGTGCGGCGAGCAAGGCCGCGCTCATCCCGCTGCACTTCTGGCTCCCCGCGGCCATGGCCGCGCCCACCCCGGTCAGCGCCTACCTGCACGCCGCCGCCATGGTCAAGGCCGGTGTCTACCTCGTCGCGCGCTTCGCCCCCGCGTACTCCGACACCACGGTGTGGCGCACGATCGTCATCGTCCTGGGTGTCGGCACGCTCCTCGTGGGCGGTTACCGCGCGCTGCGCCAGCACGACCTCAAGCTCGTCCTGGCGTTCGGCACCGTGAGCCAGCTCGGCCTGATCGTCCTGCTCGTCGGCCTCGGGACGCGGTCCGCCGCGCTCGCGGGTCTCGCGATGATCGGGGCGCACGCGATGTTCAAGGCGTCGCTCTTCCTCGTGGTCGGCGTGGTCGACGCCGCGACCGGTACCCGCGACCTGCGCCGGTTGACGGGCGTCGGGCGCGCGCTGCCCCTGACCGCGCTCGCCGGCGGGCTCGCGACCGCGTCCATGATCGGGCTGCCCCCGCTCGCGGGCTACGTCGCGAAGGAGGCCGCGCTCGAGTCCCTCCTGCACGGCGAGGGTCCGGCCTGGGTGAACACCGTCGTGCTGGTCGGCGTCGTCGTGGGCTCGATGTTCACGGTCGCCTACGGCGTGCGGTTCTTCTGGGGCGCGTTCGCGACCAAGCGGCACGTCGCCGCAGCCGTGGCACGCGCCAACGAGCACGTCCGGGTCGAGGCCGTGACCAAGGACGCGGCCGCGCAGGGCACGGCCGCGTCGTCGGCGCCCGCACAGCGCGGCACCGGGTTCCTGCCCGACGACGAGCCGATCGACCCCGCACGCATCCACCGGCAGCCCGCGCTCCTCGTGTGGCCCGCCCTGGTGCTGGCCCTCCTCGGTCTTGCGACGGCCCTCGTGCCGCACTTCGGCGAGGACCTGCTCGCCCCCTACGCCGACACCTACCCGGTCGGTGAGCCGGGCCACCTGGTCCTCTGGGCGGGCTTCACCCCTGCCCTGGGTCTGACCGTCCTGATCCTCGGGGTCGGCGCGGTGCTGTTCTGGCAGCGCAACGCCGTCGAGCGGTTCCAGGCCTCCTTGTGGACGGGCCCCGAGGCCGACCGCACCTACCGCCGGATCATGCGCCGGCTCGACGAGGTCGCGGCGGACGTCACCGCGGTCACCCAGCGTGGTTCGCTGCCGTTCTACCTCGGCGCGATCCTCGTCGTCCTGGTCGCCGGGCCCGGTCTGCTGATGTTCATCGGCGGCCAGTGGCCCGAGCAGGTCAAGGCCTGGGACCGCCCGGCGCAGGTCGCGGCCGTCGCGGCCATCTGCGTCGCGTCGATCCTCGCGGCCCGCTCGCGCCGCCGCCTCAAGGCCGTGATCCTCGTGGGGATCGCGGGCTACGGCAACGCCATGCTCTTCCTTCTGCACGGTGCCCCCGACCTCGCGCTGACGCAGGTGCTCGTCGAGACCATCACGCTCGTCGTCATGGTGCTCGTGCTGCGCCGTCTGCCTCCCTACTTCTCCAACCGTCCGCTCGTCGCGTCGCGGTGGGTACGCCTGGGGCTGGGCGTCGCGGTCGGTGTCGTCATGATGGGCTTCGCCCTGACGGTCCCGCTCGCACGCGTCGCGAGCCCCATCTCGCTCGACTTCCCGGCCGAGGCGTACATCCACGGCTACGGCAAGAACATCGTCAACGTGACCCTCGTCGACATCCGCGCCTGGGACACCATGGGCGAGATCTCGGTGCTCCTCGTCGCGGCGACCGGCGTCGCGTCGCTCGTGTTCCTGCGCACCCGCAGCGGCGAGATCCTGCGCGAGCGCAACGCGACGTCGTCGGGCGCCGCGACCCCGGGCATCTGGGCCAACGAGGAGGACCCCGGCGCCGCGCTGCGCCGGCGTGGCGTCGACCAGGCCACCGAGGCCGGCAAGCAGCCGCGCATGCTCGTGTGGCTCAGCGCCGGGAGGACGCTCGCCCCGCAGCGTCGATCGGTCATCTTCGAGGTCGTCACGCGCGTGCTCTTCCACTCGATGATCGTGTTCGCGATCTTCCTGCTGTTCTCGGGGCACAACGCGCCGGGTGGCGGGTTCGCGGCCGGGCTCGTCGTCGGGATCGCGCTGATCGTGCGATACCTCGCGGGCGGGCGGTACGAGCTCGGTGAGGCCGCACCGGTCCACCCGGGCCTGCTGCTCGGCACCGGCTTGTTCCTGTCCGTCGGGGTCGGGCTGATCGGCCTGTTCATGGGCAAGAGCGTCCTGCTGAGCACCGCGATCGACATCAGCCTGCCGCTCATCGGGACCGTGCACCTCGTCACGTCCTTGTTCTTCGACGTCGGGGTGTTCCTCGTCGTCGTGGGCCTCGTGCTCGACATCCTGCGCACGCTCGGCGCCGAGATCGACCGGCAGGCCGAAGCCTCCGCCCGAGAGGACGCAGGACCGATGGAAGCGATGGAACCGGACCAGATCGGAGGGGGGCGACGATGAGCTCGACCAGCAACCTGCTCGCCCTCGTCCTGCCGGCCGCCGAGGTCGACCCGGCGGACGTCGCCCGGACGACCGACAGCATCGACATGACACCGAGCCTGATCCTCGTGCTCGCGATCGGCGTGCTGTTCGCGACCGGCGTCTACCTGCTCCTCGAGCGCAGCCTGACCCGCGTCCTGATCGGCTTCATCCTCATCGGCAACGGCGCGAACCTCATGTTCCTCGTCGCCGGTGGCCGCGCCGGGGGCGCACCCCTCATCGGGACGACCCCCACCGACCAGATGAGCGACCCGCTCGTCCAGGCGATGGTGCTGACCGCCATCGTCATCACCCTGGGCCTCACGGCCTTCGTCCTCGCCATGGCCTACCGGTCGTGGCAGCTGCACGGTCACGACGAGGTGCAGGACGACCTCGAGGACCGCCGGGTCGCGCGCCACGCGGCGCGCAACGCCCCGGCCTTCGAGGACAGCGACACCGAGGAGAGCGGAGCCACCCTGGACGACGAGGCCTCGCAGGTCTACGACGAGACCGACGGCGACGGCGACGGGGAGACCGACGTCCGCGACGGCACCCGTGCCGAGAAGGACGTCCCGGCGGCGGGCAGGCCCGGCAACGAGGGAGGTGAGGGCCGATGAACCTCACCTACGGCTTCGCGACCCTCGTCCCGCTGCCCGTGGTCCTGCCGCTGTTCGCGGCGGGCCTCGCGCTCGCGCTGTGGCGCCACCCGCGCGCCCAGCACATCATCTCGGTCGCCGCGCTGTCCCTGGTGCTGGCGGCCTCCATCGGCCTGCTCGTCGGAGCAGACAACGGACCCATCGTGGTCGACGTCGGGGAGTGGGCCGCGCCCGTCGGCATCGACCTCGTCGCGGACCGCCTCTCGGCGCTCATGCTCACGGTGTCGAGCTTCGTGCTGCTGTGCGTCCTGCTCTACTCGCTGGGGCAGGGCGTCGCGGACGGGCACGACAAGGCACCCGTCTCGATCTACCACCCGACCTACCTGGTCCTGGCCGCCGGGGTCGCGAACGCGTTCCTCTCGGGCGACCTGTTCAACCTCTACGTGGGCTTCGAGATCCTGCTCGCGGCGTCCTACGTCCTGCTGACGCTGGGAGGGACGGGCGAGCGCATCCGCGCAGGGTCCATCTATGTCGTCGTCGCGCTGCTGTCGTCGGTCATCTTCCTCGTCGCGATCGCGCTCACGTACGCCGCGACGGGCACGGTCAACCTGGCCCAGCTCGCCGAACGCCTGCCCGACGTGGACCCCGGGGTCCGCATGACGCTCCAGCTCCTGCTGCTGCTCGCGTTCGGGATCAAGGCGGCGATCTTCCCCCTCTCGGCCTGGCTCCCGGACTCCTACCCGACGGCGCCCGCGCCCGTCACGGCGGTGTTCGCCGGGTTGCTGACCAAGGTCGGCGTCTACGCGATCATCCGCACCCAGACGCTGCTGTTCCCCGACAACCGGCTCGACACCGTCCTCATGTGGCTCGCGCTGCTGACCATGGTCATCGGGATCCTAGGTGCCGTGGCGCAGAACGACATCAAACGTCTGCTGTCGTTCACGCTGGTCAGCCACATCGGGTACATGATCTTCGGCATCTCGATGGCGTCGGAGGCAGGGATGGCGGCGTCGATCTTCTACGTCGTCCACCACATCACCGTCCAGACGACGCTGTTCCTCGTGGTCGGGCTCATCGAGCGACGAGGCGGGTCCACGTCGCTCGACAAGCTGGGCGGCCTCGCGAAGATCGCGCCGGGGCTCGCGATCCTGTTCTTCGTCCCCGCGATGAACCTCGCGGGCATCCCGCCGCTGTCGGGCTTCCTCGGCAAGGTCGGGCTGCTCCAGGAGGGCGTCGCCCAGGGCACGCCGCTCACGTGGGCGCTCGTCGTCGGCAGCGTCGTGACCTCGCTCCTGACGCTCTACGCGATCGTCAAGGCGTGGAACAAGGCGTTCTGGCAGACCGCCCCGGTCGAGCTGCCGTCGACCGGCACACCGCGTGGCATGGTCGGGCCGACGACGGCGCTCGTCGCCTTCGGCCTGGCCCTCACGTTCGCCGCCGGGCCGCTGTACTCGTACGCCGAGCGGGCCGCCGGGAACCTCATGCAACCGTCGACGTACGTCGACGCGGTCTTCCCCGACGACTCCGGTCGCGGGCAAGGGGTCTCGAGCGACCTCGTCGAGGAGGAGCAGGGAGGTGAGGGGTCGTGAGCCTGCACCGTCGTAGAGGCCCGCTCGCGGGCGGCTGGTTCGGCCGGCTCACCGCGCAGTGGCGCACCGTCGTCTGGCTGACCGTCGTGTGGGTCATGCTGTGGGGCGAGCTGTCGTGGGGCAACGTCCTCGCGGGGATCCTCCTCGCGAGCCTGCTCATCACCTTCATGCCGCTGCCGTCGATCGCGACGAGCGGCACCGTGCGCCCCTGGCCGCTGCTCGTGCTCGTCGCCCGGTTCGTCGCCGACCTCGTCGTCGCGTCCTTCCAGGTGAGCATGCAGGCGTTCCGCTTCCACCACACCCCGCACGGGGCCGTGGTCGGCGTGCGCCTGCGCAACCCCTCGGACATCTACATGACCATCACGGCCGAGCTCAGCTCGCTCGTGCCCGGCTCGCTCGTCATCGAGGCCCACCGCCTCACCGGGATGCTCTACCTGCACGTGCTGGACCTCGACGCCGCGGGCGGCGCCGACAAGGTCCGCCAGGACACGCTCGACCTCGAGGCCCGCGTGCTGCGCGCCTTCGCGTCGAACGACGAGCTCAAGGCCGCCGGGCTGTACCACCACCCGGGCGAGACGCCCGAGCTCGCGGGCGCGACGCCGTCGGGCACGCGCGGTGCCGCCGGGGTGCCCGGGGCCGACAGGTCCGAACGACGTACCGACCGAGGGGAGGGGCAGCGATGATCGTCGTCGTCCTGATCTGCGCCGTGCTCCTCGCCTCGGCCGCGACGCTTGCCGTCGTCCGGGCCGAGAAGGGCCCGTCGATGCTCGACCGCACGATCGCGCTCGACGTCTTCACGACGACGCTCGTCGGCACCATCGCGCTCGAGGCCGCCTGGTCCCGGCGCACCGAGACCATCCCGATCCTCGTCGTGCTCTCGCTCGTCGGCTTCGTCGGGTCCGTGACCATCGCCCGGTTCGCGTCGGTCGAGCCCGAGGGCGAAGGGCGCATCAAGACCCGCGAGGAGATCGCGGCCGAGGAGGCCGAACGCCTCGCGGCCGAGGAGGGCGAGCAGGACAAGGCCGCCGACCCCGAGCACGGAGCCGAGCACGAACCCGACGCGCTGCACGAGGTCGAGGAGGCCGCGGCCCCCGAGGTCGACGGCTCGACCGGACCCGAGGAGGCACGCTCATGAGCTGGACCCTGGTGGCCGACGTCGTCGCCGCGATCTTCCTGCTGTGCGGGGCGTTCCTCGCGTTCGCCGCCGGTGTGGGCGTCGTGCGGTTCCCGGACCTGCTCGCACGCATGCACGCCGCGACCAAGCCGCAGGTGCTGGGACTGATCCTGGTGCTCATCGCGCTCGGGCTGCGGCTGCGGAGCTGGTCGGCCGTGGGCATGCTCGTGCTCGTCGTGATCTTCCAGCTCATGACGTCGCCCGTCGCCGCGCACATGGTGGGCCGTGCGGGCTACCGGACCGGCAAGGTCCGCCCGGACCTGCTCGTGCTCGACGACCTCACGGCGGACCAGGAGGCGGCGGACCGTGAGAAGGACGTGGCCGACCGCGAGGCGGCGGCCCGCACAGCGACCACCGAGGGTGACGGCGGTACCCGCCGAGGGTGACGGCCGCGCCCGCCGAGGGTGACGGCCGCGCCCGCCGAGGGTGAGTAGGCCTCAGCCGCCGGTGAACACGGCGGTGAACAGCTCGGAGTCCATCTCGAGGCAGGGCTCGGCCAGGGCGTCGAGGGCGGCGCGCCAGGCGTCCGACCGGATGACCACCGGTTCGGTCCTCGTCCAGGACTCGACCGCCGGAACGGTCTCCTGCAGGTCGGCGACCGCCTGGCCGACGGCACTGCCACCGCTCGAGGGGATGCGGTGCAGCACATGCGTCGCGACCTCGTACCAGCCCTGCTGCTCCTGGACGGCCATGCGTCCCTCGGCGAGGGCGATGTCGGCGTTCTCCACGATCGACTGGACGTCGGAGACCGCGGCGCACGCGGCGAGATCCTGCGCCACGTCATCCTCGGACGTGCCCGCCTGGACCACCTCTTCCGTGGGTCCGGGCAGGGCACTGCTCCCGCCGCTGCAACCCGCTGCCATCAGCGTCACCACCACCAGAGCCGAAGCCCCGGCCGCCTTGCTTCCTCGCATGAACGCACCCCCGTCGTGACCGTGTGTGGCCTGAGACTACACAGCACGACCGATGTGACTACAGGTGCGGCCGACGGCACGGCCGACCGCCGAGGGCGACCGGCCCCCGCGCGCCCCGGCAGGTCCGGTGATAGACCCGCTACATGACCTCGTCGCCCCGTGCACAGCCCCCCACGCGGCCTGTGGCCGACAGCCCGCGCGTCGTGAAGACCGAGGAGCATGCCGAGAGCGCGCTCACGGTGATCGTCGCGTTCGGTGCGAACCTCCTCATCGCGGTCGCGAAGTCGGCCGCGGCGGTGCTCACGGGCTCGGCGTCGATGGTCGCCGAGGCCGTGCACTCGTGGGCGGACACGGGCAACGAGGTGTTCCTCCTGCTCGCGAACAGGCGGTCGCGCAAGCCCGCTGACCACGATCATCCCCTGGGGTTCGGGCGTGAGGCGTACGTGTGGTCGATGTTCGCGGCGCTCGGGCTGTTCGCGGTGGGGGCGGGGGTCTCGATCACGCACGGCATCCAGGAGCTCGTCCATCCCGAGCCCGCCGACGACTTCGGGATCGCGTACGCGGTGCTCGGCGTCGCGTTCGTCCTCGAGGGGGTCTCGTTCCTGCAGGCGAACCGGCAGGCGCGCAAGGAGGCGAAGAAGGCCGAGCGCGACCTGCTCCAGCACGTCCTGGTCACGTCCGACCCGACGCTGCGGGCCGTGTTCGCCGAGGACGCGGCAGCGCTCATGGGCCTCGTCGTGGCATTCGTCGGCATCTTCCTGCACCAGGTCACGGGGTCGCCCGTGCCCGACGCGATCGGCTCGATCGTCGTCGGCCTGATCCTCGGGGTCATCTCGTGGATCCTCATCGACCGCAACCGGCGCTTCCTCGTCGGCGAGCCGGCTGGGGCCGCGACGCGCGACGCCGCGCTGCGCGAGCTGCTCGCCGACCCCGAGGTCGACCGGGTCACGTACCTGCGTCTGGAGTACGTGGGTCCGCGGTCGCTCTACCTGGTCGCGAGCGTCGACCTCGTGGGGGACGACGACGAGCACGTGGTCGCCGAGCGCATCGACGCGCTCGAGCGCCGGGCGACCGCGGCGGCCGTGATCGCGGGAGCCGTCATCTCGGTGTCCCCGGCGAGCGAGCCGTCGTTGGTCCCGTCGGACGAGGTGAGCCGCCGAGAACGGACCTGAGGTCGCCCTGGCCCCCGGAACGGCCGCAACCTCGTTCTCGACGGACGCACGCCGGGGGCGGCCTGCGTCCTCAGGCAGGCAGCCGTTCGTCGAGCCACGCGAAGACCTCGTCGAGGAACGCCGTCCGCGCCGGCTCGGGGGACAGCACGAGGTCGTGCGCGCCGCCCTCGATCTCGACGAGCGTCACGTCGTCGCCCAGCCCGGGCGCCCGGTCCTTGATGTGCTGGACGTCGAGCACGCTGTCGGTCGTCACGACCTCGGGGTGCCAGCCCTTGTTCGGCCCGGAGCGCGTCGAGGTCAGGACGAGCACGGGGCACTGGACGTGCAGCCCGCGCGCGACCTGTGCGTGCCCGCGCCTGATCTCGCGCAGCCAGCCTGCCCGGACGGGGAAGCCCTCGTGCGGCTTCCAGCCGAGGTCGTAGGTCCACTCGCCGCCGGTCCCGGTGTGCAGGGCCTGCCCGTAGGCGTCGTCGAGCGAGCCCACCACGAGCCGGGGGGCGAAGCGCCCGACGACGTCGATCACCCGGGTCGAGATCACGCGGTCGAACCAGGACGAGTTGAGGTCGAACCAGGGGCTGTTGAGGACGAGCGCAGCCACCTTGCCGGGGCGCGCGTTGGCCCACAGGCTCGTGACGAGGCCACCCGTCGAGTGCCCGACGACCACGAGCTCGTCGTGCCCCTCGGCCCGGATCACGGCGGCTGCCGCGTCGAGGTCCTGGGCGTAGAGGCTCAGGTCGTCGACCATGTTGGGGTCCTTGCCGGCCTCGGTCCAGTGCGCGAGCGACCGGCCGTACCCGCGCAGGTCGATCGCGTAGAACGCGTACCCGTGCTCCTCGAAGGCGTCGCCGAGGTGGGTCTGGAAGAAGTAGTCGACGAACCCGTGGACGTACAGCACGGCCCGACGGCGTCGCTCACCCCCCGGGGTCGTCGCACCGTCGGCCTCGGCCGGGTGGGGGGCGTCGGGCTCGGCGAGCCGCCCGGGGTCCGGTGCGGCGCCGTCGGGCACGGGACTCGTCGCCCTGCGGACGAGCGTCGCGGTGTCGCCCCCCGGGAGGTCGAGCGTGCGGGCGACCCAGTCGGGTCCGAGGACGTCCTGCTGCCAGCCGTGCGTCATGGTGCTGCCCTTCGCGCGCGGACTCGGGCGGTGCCGCGGTGCCGCCATTGTCCACCGCGGGGGCGGGCCTGTCAGAGCGAGCGTGATCGCCGGCCCACGCTCGCTCTGACAGGACGTGCCGTGGTCCTCAGGCGGGCGGGGTGAGACCCGTCGGGGGGACCGGGGGAGCTGGTGGCGTCGTGGGCGGGACGACCCGAGGGGTCTCGCGAAGGCGGGTCGACTCGTCCATCTCGGAGTCGTCGACCTGCTCGGCACCGGGGTCGGTGACCTGCGCGGTCCACGTCTGGGCGGGCGCTACGGGCGCTACGGACGCGACGGGAGCCGCGGGTGCCGCGGGTGCGCCGGGTGCGCCGGGTGCGCCGGGTACGACGGGTGCCGGAGCGTAGGGCGTCGCCGCACCGCTGGGAGTCACCGCCGGAGGTACCGGAGGCGCGGGAGGGGGGCTCGGCGGGGCGTACTGGTGCGTGGGCGCCTGAGGAGAGGCCGGCGGCTGCGCAGGGTAGGGCTGGTGCGGGGGCTGCTGCGCGCCAGGGGCACCGTAGGGCTGGGCGGGCGGGGTGACCTGTCCCGGGTACGCACCCTGCCCCGGCTGCCCCGGCTGCCCCGGCTGCCCCGGCTGCCCCGGCTGCCCCGGGTAACCGACGACCGGGGCGCCGTAGCCGTAGGGCTGCGGCACGGGCACTTTCTTGGGACGCAGCAGCAGCCACGCGACGACGCCGATCACGACGAGACCGACCAGCACGACGGCGAGGACGAGGAGGAGCACGAGGTCCATCAGAGACCCCCGTCGAGACGGGCGGCTGGCGCCGTGGTGCGGTTGGCGTGGTCCGGTGCGATGGTGGCGAGAGGTTCGAGCCGTCGTGTCTTCACGCCCACAGCATCCCGTGGATCGGTGGCGGTGAGAAGGGGAGGCCACCGGTTGGTCCTCACCCCTGACGCCTCATCGCCGACATGACGGACAGAGTTGAGTGGAATAGGCTCAAGTCAGGTCCTGTTGTTCCAGGTAGACCCAGACCCTGAAGTATCCGGAGACCCCATGGACACCAAGTTCACCACCATGTCCCAGCAGGCCATCGGCGAGGCCATCCAGACCGCCTCGGCCGCCGGCAACCCCCAGCTCGAACCCGTGCACCTCCTCGCCGCGCTGCTCACGCAGGAGGGCGGCGTCGCCGTCGGGCTGCTCGACGCCGTGGGCGCGAACGCCCAGGCCATCGGCCAGAAGGTGCGCGCGGCCCTCGTCGCGCTGCCCACCGCGAGCGGCTCGGCCGTCGCCCAGCCCACCGCGTCCCGTGGCACGTCGGCCGCGCTCGACCTGGCCTCGAAGGAGGCCCAGGGCATGGGGGACGAGTACGTCTCGACCGAGCACCTGCTCATCGGCATCGCGGCGGGCTCCTCGCCCGCCGCGCAGATC
>NZ_JBHUAD010000043.1:0-22063 GCF_042789955.1 Oerskovia sp. NPDC056781 | reverse complement strand
GCGGCCGCACCCCCTACGTGGGCGGCGCGTTCGACGTCGCCGCCGAGCGAGGCGCCGCGACCGTGCTCGTGAGCGCCAACCCGCAGGCGCGCCTCGCCTCGCGCGTCGACGTCGCGATCCTCCTCGACACGGGCCCCGAGGTCGTGACGGGCTCGACCCGGATGAAGGCCGCCACGGCGCAGAAGCTCGTGCTCAACACGTTCTCGACCGCGACCATGATCCGCCTCGGCAAGACGTACTCGAACCTCATGATCGACGTGCGCCCGACCAACCAGAAGCTGCGCGCCCGCATCGTGCGCATGCTCGTCCAGGCCACGGGACTCGGCACCGACGAGTGCGAGCAGGTCCTGCACCGGGCCGGCGGCGAGATCCACGTCGCGCTCGTCATGCTGCTCGCCGGCGTCGGCGTCGACGAGGCCCGCGAGGCGCTGCGCGGGGCTGGGGCGCCCGGCGTGCGCCGCGCGCTCGAGCTGCTGGGGGCCTGAGGCTCTGGGGCGCGCGACGTCCCTGGTCAGAGGGCCAGGTCGGGAAGCAGGCGGCCGCAAGGTCGGATCGCGACATCTGGCGCCGAATCGTTATCCGGCCAGCATGCGGTACACGTGTCCCACGGTCGAAGATTGGAGGACATCTCGCCGCACCACGCGGTGACGTCCGAACATTCTGGGGGAGTCATGGGAGCACGTCGTCGTCCATCGGTCGGAGCAGGGCCCGCCGCCTACGGCCGGGCCACGAGGGCAGGACTCGTGCTGGTCCTCGGCGCGACGCTCGCGGCATGTGCTACCGAGGCGCCCGTCGGCAGCGAAGGACCCGTCGAGACCGCGGGGACGACCACCGTGCCGTCCGCGGGGGACGACGTTGCGCAGGTGACCGCCGAGCTGGGAGCGTCCGTCGTGGCTCCGGCACCACCTCACGTCGACCCGTCCGCGATCCGGTCCCTGCTCCTGCCGGAAGCCGGGGTCCTCAGCGGCATCCCGGCGATCCAGGGGAACGTCGTGACGATCCTTCGTGACGAGCCCCGGGTACCCCCGGCGAACACCCAGTCCCCCGAGGACTGCGACATCGCGGCGATCCTCGCGGGACTCGGCACCAGTGGTTACGCCTTGCAGGACACCATCAGCCCCGGGGGGCGCCTCCAGCAGGAAGCCCACCTCTTCGCCGACGCGGCCGCGGCCGAGTCCGCCTACGCGATCGTCCAGGACCGGGCGGCGTCGTGCCCCGCCGTGACGATCGACTACGTCGAGGCCGGTGACCCGATCAGCGTCGAGGTCTCGGGCACCGCCGACACCACCGGGACCTTCCCCTCGCTCGCCCAGGACGCGCGCCTCTCCGCCGACGCCTACTGGGTGACCGAGGGCTACAACGGCTACGTGCTGGTCGGCAACGCGATCGTGCACTGGTCGGCCGACGCGGCCAACTATCACGCCGAGCAGATGCCGCGGGTCGACCGCGCCGTCCTGGGGACGCGCAGCGCCGTCGAGGCGGTCGTCCTGGCGCACCTGCAGCAGTTCGTGACGTCGTAGCGGCGCGAAGGTCGCCCGGCACAGGGCGCGGGACCGTCCACGTCAAGCGGACGGTCCCGCGTCCCGTTCCTCCCCGGTCAGCCGACGGGCGCGGTGGCGGTACGTGCCCCGAACACCGCGGTCCCCACGCGCACGATCGTCGCGCCCTCGGCGATCGCCGCCTCGAGGTCACCGCTCATGCCCATCGACAGCTCGCGCGCCTCACGCGTCCCCGGGGCCTCGCTCACGAGCACCTCGTCACGTATCCGGCGCAGCCGCTCGAACCCGGCGCGTACCAGCGCGGTGTCGGGGGAGTTCGCCCCGATCGTCATGAACCCCGTGAGGTGAAGACCCTCCAGCGCGGCGACCTGACGGGAGAGGTGCGCGGCGTCGTCGGGCGCCACCCCCGCCTTGGACTCCTCTCCCGACACGTTCACCTGGACCATGACCTCGAGCGTGCGGCCCTCGCGCGCGCAGCGGCTCGCGAGCGCCTCGGCGAGCGCGAGCGAGTCGACCGACTCGACACCCGTGGCCGTCGCGAGGACCTGGTTGACCTTGTTGCGCTGCAGGTGCCCGATCATGTGGACCCGCACCGAGCCGTCCGCGACCAGGTCGGCGAGGTCCGGTGCCTTGGCGACGAGCTCCTGGACGCGGTTCTCGCCGATCAGCGTCGCGCCCGCGGCGACGACCGCGCGCACCGCGGGGGCGTCCTGCGTCTTGGTCGCCACGAGCAGCCGCACCTCGTCCGGAGCGCGGCCTGCGGCGAGCGCCGCGGCGTCGACGCGGGCGCGCACGGCCGTGTAGCGGTCGGCGATCGTCCGGGACGGCTCGGCCGGGACGTCGGGGGGCGAGGCAGGGGAGGGGGAGGGCACGGGAGCAGTCTAGTTTTCCGACGGCGTCACCGGGGTGGGCGTCCGGCCGACGTCCGTGAGGCAGAATCGGGGCATGAACGCGATCCTGAACGTCATCTGGCTCATCTTCGCGGGGCTCTGGCTCGCGATCGGGTACGTCGTGGCGGGGATCGTCTGCTGCATCCTCATCATCACCATCCCGTTCGGCATCGCGAGCTTTCGCATCGCCGGGTACGCGCTGTGGCCCTTCGGACGCACCGTCGTCGACAAGCCCACGGCCGGCGCGTTCTCCACGATCGGCAACGTGATCTGGGTGATCTTCGCGGGGATCTGGCTCGCGATCGGGCACGTCATCACCTCGATCCCGCTGTTCGTCTCGATCATCGGTATCCCGCTGGGCATCGCGAACCTCAAGATGATCCCGATCTCGTTGCTGCCGCTCGGCAAGCAGATCGTGCCGACGAACGCGCGCTTCGGCGCCTGACGCGCGAGTATCGGGTGGTGCCCGCCGAGGGTGACTGTGTGGGCCGCCGAGGGTGACGCTGACCGTTGCCGACGGTGACCGCAGGTGACGACGACAGGGGAGCCATGCGCGACGGGAGCCGGGACCTGGGCCAGCGTCTGGGGCTGGGCCTGCGGCGGACCTGGTGGCGCGTCCGCGACTACGCCTGCGTGCTGCGCTGGCAGGCGACAGGGATCGTGTCCCGCATGGGTCCCGACGACCTGCGCCACCCCGACCGGCCCGTGGGGCCACCCGTCGTCCTCGTCCCCGGGGTGTACGAGTCCTGGCACTTCCTCCTGCCGCTGGCCACCCTCCTGCACGACCACGGGGTCGCGGTCCACGTGCTCCCCGAGCTCCGGGACAACCGGAGACCTGTCGCGGACGGCGCCGTCCTCCTCGCCCGGTACCTCCGGGAGCAGGACCTGCACGACGTCGTCGTCGTCGCGCACAGCAAGGGCGGGCTCATCGGGAAGCTCGCCATGGTGCGCGAGAGCCCGGGCCGGATCGCGTCGATGATCGCGATCAACACGCCGTTCGCGGGCTCCGTCTACGCGCGATGGTTCGTCGTGCCGGCCGTGCGGGCGTTCATCCCGAGCGACGCGACGATCGTGGCCCTGTCCGCCGAGCGCGCCGTCAACGAACGCATCACCTCGGTGCACAGCCGCTGGGACCCGCACATCCCCGCCGGAAGCACGCTCGACGGCGCGCACGACGTCGTGCTCGACACCCCGGGGCACTTCCGGCCGCTCGCCGACCCACGACTCCACGAGCTCCTGGTCGAGCAGATCGTCGGGCCGCGGCCGTCCTGACGTCCAGGCCGACGCCGTCGGCGTGCCGACGACGTCCTGGCTAGCTGCGCGGCAGCTGCAGGACGCGCGTCAGGCCGGGGGAGTCCGGGTCGTCGACGATCTCGACGCCGTCGAGCCAGGACCCGATGACGTGGGCGAGCTCGCCGGGATGGCTGAAGTTGATCGCGTGCGCGGCGCCCTCGATGAGGGCGACCGTGGTGTTGTCGCCCGCGAGTCGGCTCACCTCCCGCACACGCGCAGGAGGTGGCATGAGCGGGTCCCTGCTCCCGATGACCGCGAGCGTCGGCACGGTCGACCGGACGATGCGCTCCAACGACGGGAACCGGGTGAGCTCGCTGAACAGGTGGAACGTGTTGACCGGCCCGAACCGCACGTAGTCCGGGACGGCTACCCGAGCCATCTGCCGGCTCTCCCGCGGACCGTCCATCGCGAGCTGCCGGATCGCCCGGGCCAACCCCTGGTTGTGCACGCCGCCCGCGGGAGACACGAGGACGATGCGCTCGACGCGGTCGGGGTCGCTGTGGGCGACCTCGAGGCTGACGGGGCAGCCCATCGAGTTGCCGACCAGGACCACCTTGTCGAGCTCGAGGGCGTCGAGGATGCGGATCAGCGCGTGCGCCAGCGCCGGGATGCCGAGCGTGTAGTCCCACTTCTCGCTCCGGCCGTAGCCCGGCAGGTCCGGGACGAGGTTCGTGGCCCGCCCGGCGAGCACGCGGGCCGTCGGCATGAGGTAGGTGCCTGAGATCGCGAAGCCGTGCACGTGGACGATCGGCAGGCTGCCGGGCATCTCCGCGCTGCGCCGGTAGAACACGGGGTGCCCCTCGACCTCGACGGTTCCCTCGGTCCATCCGGTGGTGTTCGTGCCCATGAGGCCGATCGTGGCAGAGGGGGTGCGTGGGGGCCACCGGTGCAGGGTGTGATCGGCGCAGTCTCAGAGGAGGTACGAGGGCGGCTCTGGGGTAGAGATGCGGTCACCTGGGGTCCTGAGCCGCACCGCACCCCGGTCGGCCGCATCTCGTGGACCTTCGGCGGCCAGGTCGTCAGGAGCCCACCGCGCGACCCCGGTGGGCTCCTGACGGCCGCGCAGCGTCAGCGCATGAAAGCCAGCGCCCACGTCTCGGGGCCGCGCTCCAGGTAGTCGACCGTGAACGTGCCCGGCCAGCGGGCGTCGACCTGGGCCAGGAGCGGCAGGGGGTCGTGCGGGGCGAGCAGCACCATGCCGGCGCCGGGGGCGACGCCGTCGAGCGCGCCGAAGATCGTCGCGTGCCGGATCGCGTGGGGTACCGCGCGGGCGTCGAGGACGGGGAGGTTCCCGGCGTCGTCGTGCCCGCCGCACCCGCACGAGTGCCCGCCCGGGGTCGGGGCGGTCGGGTCCGTGGCCGGGTCGGCCGCCCGGGTCTCCTCGGGCGGCTCGGCGCCACCGCCGCACCCGCTGCCCGCACCTCCCTCGGAACTGCCGCACCCGCACCCGCCGCCGGCTTCGGCGGGCCCAGAACCGCCCGTCTGCCCGTGCTCGTGCCCGCCGAGCAGCTCGTGCATCCCGTCGAGGACGGTCGCGAGCGACACGTCGGAGGACAGGGCGAGCAGCGGCAGGATCTGCTCGTTCTCCTTGGTCATGTGCACCTCGAAGAGGACCTGGAGAGCGCGGCCCAGCGCGGCCGCGCGCACGGGGCTCGTCGCGTCGGCGAGCGCGTCGACGAGGCCGCCGATGACGCCGTGCTCGGCGATCATGGCGTCGACCAGGAGGCGGGCGTCCGGGGTGCGGTGCGCGTGCGGGTACATCGCGCCCTCCTCGGCGAGCGCGTGCGGCAGCAGGTCCGCGCGGGTCCATGCGACGAGCCGCTGGTGGGTCGTGACGGTCGCGGTCGCGTCGCCCGCTTCGACCGCCTGGACGAGGGCCTCGACGAGGAGGCCGAGGGTCCCGTTCATCTCGGTGTGGTGGGCGACGACGGCCTCGACCGCGCGTGAGTCTTCGGCCGAGGTGGCCAGGACGATGCTGCTGCTCATGACGTGGGTCCTCCGGGGCGGGCGTGGTTTCCGAACGCCTTCGACATTAGTACACTTTATTCCGTGGAAAATATGGAGCCTCCGGGTCAGGCAGGACGAGCGATCTCCCCGCGCCCGGGGTACGGCCCCCCGCCGGTCCGACGCCCGGTGCGCCCCGCCCGGCTGTCCAGAGCGCGGCTCGCGGTGCTCGACGTCCTCGCGTCGCAGTCCGAGCCCTGCACGGTCGCCTCCGTCGCGACGGCGCTCGACCAGCACACCAACACCGTGCGCGAGCACCTGGAGGGCCTGGTCGAGGCCGGGCTCGCGACCAGCGAGAACGCTCCGGCGCACGGGCGCGGACGCCCGGCCCGGCTCTACTCCCCGGCGACGGAGTCCCCGACCACGGCAGGAGCCGCCGAGTACGCGGGCCTCGCGTCGGCGCTCGCGGCCCAGATCGCTCGGTCGAGCGCCGACCCGGTCGGCGACGCCCTGGCAGCCGGACGCGCGTGGGGCGCGGACCTCGTCGAGGGCCAGGAGCCCCCGTCGGGAGAGCCCCCGACCGGCGGGCCGTCGTCCGGCGAGCGCGGCCACGGGCCGTGCGGCGAGGGAGCCGACGGCGCCGCGCGCCAGGCGCCGGCGGCGCCCCCAGGCGGGGAGTACGACGGAGTGCCCGGCCCGGACCACGTCGCGCGCGCCGCGCGCCACGAGGTCGTCTCCCTGCTGGACAGGCTCGGCTTCGCGCCGCGGGCCGACGACGACGCGGCCTCGGTCGCGCTGACCCGGTGCCCGCTGCTCGAGGCCGCGTACCGCAACCCCGAGGTCGTGTGCGCGGTGCACCTCGGTCTTGCCCAGGGAGCGCTCGAGCGCCTGGGGGCTCCGCGGGAGGGCACCTCGTTGCTGCCGTTCGCCGAGCCGGGCGCCTGCCGTCTGCACCTGCGCCCCCAGCCAGAGCCGCGCAGGGACAAGGCGTCGTGATGCGCCGTGCGGTCTTCGTCCTGCCTGCCGGACTCGCTCTTCTCGCGGGCCTCGACGCGGCGCTCCTGCTGCTCGGCCTGCCGGCTCCCGTCACGACCGAGCGCCTGCCCGTGGTCCACGGCGTGCTGCTCGTCCTGGGGTTCGTCGGCACGGTCATCGCGCTCGAACGCGCCGTCGCGCTGCGCACCCGGTGGGGATTCGTCGCCCCGGGTCTGCTGGGGGCGGGGGCGCTGGCGCTGCTCAGCCCTGCGCCCCTCGTCGTCGGGCAGGTGCTCCTCGTCGTCGGATGTGCCGCGCTGTGCGCGGTGTACGTGCCGCTGTGGCGGCGGCAGCACGACGACGCGGTCCTCGTCCAGCTGATCGGCGCGCTGCTCGCGACGGGTGGCGCCCTGCTGTGGCTCGGCGGGGTGGGTGTCGCGGACGTGCTGCCGTGGCTCGCGTGCTTCGTCGTGGCGACCATCGCGGGCGAGCGGCTCGAGCTCGCCCGCATCGCGTTCCTGGGCGCCCGCGGCGCGGACATGGTCCTGTGGGTCTGCTGGGCGCTCGCGGCCGGGTGCGTGGCCTCGCTGCTGTGGCCGAGCGTCGGCTACGCGGCCCTGGGCGCGGCGTTCCTGACACTGTGCGGCTGGCTCGCTGCGCACGACGTCGCGCGGCGCACCATCCGCTCGACGGGCCTCACCCGCTACATGGCCGCGTGCCTGCTCGCGGCCTACGCGTGGCTCACGGTCGCGGGTGCGGTCTGGCTCCTCGCGGGGCGCCAGGTCACGGGACCCGGCTACGACGCGGTGATCCACTCGATCTTCCTGGGATTCACGATCTCGATGATCATGGCGCACGCGCCCGTGATCCTGCCGGCGGTGCTGCGGGTCCGGCTGCCGTACACGCCCCTGATGTACGGGCCGGCCGCGCTCCTGCACGTGGGCCTGGTGGTCCGGCTCGGCCTGGGGGACGCGCGCGACCTCCCCGTCGCCCACCAGGTCGGCGGTGTCCTGAACGTCGTGGCGCTGCTCGCGTTCGTCGCCCTGATGGTCACGGTCGGGGTCCGCGCCAACCTGCGCCCCGCCGCGCCCGCCGCCGGGCCGACCACCGCCGCGACCACCACCACCGCCGCGCCCCCCGCCGCCGCACCCGGCCGACGCGACGCCGTCGGGCCGGAGCCTGCCCTCGAGGAGACCGCCCCGTGAAGCTCGACCTGTCCGCCGCCCCCGCCCCGCTGCGGCCCCTGACCGACCGCAGCGCGTGGCACCTGCGCGCCAACGCGCCCGTGGTCGGGTGGCTGCTGGCCACGGTCGTGGTCGCGGTCGGCCACCGGTGGGTCCCCGCCTCGCCCTGGCTGCTGGTGCACCTGCTGCTGCTCGGCGCGGTGACCAACGCGATCTGCGTCTGGAGCCAGCACTTCACCGACGCGCTGCTGAGCCGCCGGGCCACGCCCGCGTCGCGGCGGTGGCAGGTCGCCCGGCTCGTGCTGCTCAACGTCGCGGTCGTCACGACCGTCACGGGCATGGTGACCGCGACGTGGGTCGTGACGCTCGTCGGGGCCGTCGGCGTGGGGATCGCGGTCGCGGCGCACGGCACGGCCCTGTGGCTCCAGTCGCGCCGGGCGCTCGCCGCCCGCTTCCGGGTCTGCGTCGCGTTCTACGTCGCCGCTTCCTGGCTCCTGCCGTTCGGGGCCGGGCTCGGGGCGACGCTCGCGCGCGGCCTCGACGAGGCGTGGCACGTGCGCGTCGTGCTGGCTCACGCGGGCGTCAACCTGCTCGGGTTCGTGGGCCTGACGGTCATGGGCACGCTCCTGACGCTGTGGCCGACCATGCTGCGGACCAGGATGGCCGACGACGCGCCCCGCGCCGCACGCACGACGCTCTCCCTCATGCTCGGTGGGCTCGCGGCCGGTGTCGCCGCGGTGCTGCTCGCGGCGCCCCCCGTCGCGGCCGTGGGCCTCGCGACGTATCTCGCGGGTGTGCTGGTCTCGGTGCGGCCCATGGTCACGGCGGCCCGACGGCGACCGCCCGCCACCTTCGCGACGTGGTCGGCGGCGGGCGCGCTCGTGTGGCTCATGGGGTCGCTCGGGACGCTGACCGGTGTCCTCGCGCTCAGCGGAGGCTGGGAGACGGCCGCCGATCGCGTCGGGATCGTGACCGTGCCGCTCGTCGCGGGCTTCGTGGCGCAGGTCCTGCTGGGGGCGCTGACCTACCTCGTCCCCGTGGTGCTCGGCGGGGGACCGGCCGCCGTGCGCTCGACCACGGCCGTCCTCGAACGGGGAGCCGTCGTGCGGGTCGTGCTGTTCAACGGCGCGCTCGTGCTCTTCGTGCTGCCCGCGCCGAGCCTGGTGCACGTTTTCGCGTCGCTGACCGCGCTGGGCGCTCTCGTGGCCTTCCTGCCGTTGCTCGTCGGTGCGGTGCTCGCCCACCGCCGTGCGCGGCGCACGCCGTTCCTCCTGCCGACCGCCGACGACGTCGCAGCCGCCCACGCGCGCGGACACGAGGTGCGCGACCGGGCCGGTGGACGCCAGGCGCCACCCGTCGAAGCGGTGACGGGGCCGCGTCGCAAGGGCCTGGCCGTGGCTGCGCTGAGCGTCCTGCTGCTCGTCGCGGCCGGGGGAGTCGCCCTCGACCCGGCCGCGCTCGGTACCGGGAGCGGTGCGACGTCGGCGGCGGCCGGTGCCGAGGGGGCGGTCGCCGCGACGGGCCGGACCACGACGGTCGAGGTCGAGGCCGCGAACATGCGCTTCGTCCCGAGCGAGATCGAGGTGCCCGCCGGTGACACCCTCGTCCTGGTCGTGACCAACACCGACACCACGGTCCACGACCTCGCGCTCGACACCGGGCGGACGAGCGGCCGGATCGCGCCGGGCGCGACCGAGACGTTCGACGTCGGGGTCGTGGGGCGCGCGATCGACGGGTGGTGCACGGTCGTGGGGCACCGGCAGATGGGTATGGTCCTGACGATCACGCCGACGGGAGCGGCCGCCGTGCCCGACGCCGCGCCCTCCACGAACGCCGGGAGCGCGGGCGACCACGAGGACATGGCCGGCATGAACCACGGCTCGGCCGGCGCGGGCCCCTCCGGCGGCACAGCGCCGGGCGGCGCCACGCCCAGCGCCGCCGAGGACCTGGACCTCATGGCCACGCCCGGTGAGGACTTCACCGCCCACCCGGCCGCGCTCTCACCCGTGGGCCCGGAGACGGTGCATCGCGTGCGCATGACGGTCTCCGAGGCCGTGACCGAGGTCGCGCCGGGCGTGACGCAGCGGCTCTGGACGTTCGGCGGGACGGCCCCCGGCCCGACGCTGCGGGGCAGGGTCGGTGACCGCTTCGAGATCACGCTGGTCAACGACGGCACGATCGGGCACTCGATCGACTTCCACGCAGGTGCCCTCGCCCCCGACGAACCGATGCGCACGATCGCCCCGGGCGAGGAGCTCACCTACACGTTCACCGCGACCATGTCGGGCGTGTGGATGTACCACTGCTCGACCATGCCGATGTCGGCGCACGTCGCCAACGGCATGTTCGGCGCGGTCGTGATCGATCCTCCCGATCTCGCGCCGGTCGACCGCGAGTACCTGTTCGTCCAGTCGGAGTACTACCTCGGCCCCCAGGGCGGCGAGGTCGACATGGACCGGCTCGCGACGGGGGATCCCGACGTCGTCGCGTTCAACGGCTACGCCAACCAGTACGACGCGGCGCCGCTCCCGGCCCGCGTGGGGGAGCGTGTGCGCGTGTGGGTGCTGCCCGCGGGGCCCAACCGAGGGACGTCCTTCCACGTCGTCGGGGGCCAGTTCGACACGGTCTTCAGCGAGGGCGCCTACCGGCTGCGGCCCGGCAACGCCGAGGCGGGCGGCTCGCAGGTCCTGGGCCTCGCGGTCGCGCAGGGCGGGTTCGTCGAGATGGCGTTCCCCGAGGCGGGCAGGTACCCGTTCGTGAGCCACGCGATGATCGACGCCGAGCGCGGCGCGCACGGGTTCTTCGCGGTCACGGGACCGTAGCGGGCAGGGGTCGCTTCCGCGACCGTGGGCACGCCCGACGTAGGGTGTCCTCGGTCCGCTCGTACCCATCACCGGAGGCAGCATGCACGTCGACACCACGAGCCTGCCCGCATGAGCGAGGTCCGGATCGGGCGGTGCGAGCAGTGCGGCGGCGACGTGCAGTGGCTGCCGTGCTACGACGGGCGCCGTCGGGCCTTCGCGCTCGAGGAGGTCCGCAGCGTGCACGCGGGGGACGAGGTGCGCTGGTTCCTGACGTCGAACCGCGGAGCCGTGCCGGGCACGCAGCTCGCGTACAAGGCGACCATGCCGTTCCGGGTCCGGCACGTGTGCCAGCGCCAGCCCCAGGGGTACGGTGCGGGGGGCGAGGACGGCATCGACAAGGCCAAGGCGTTGCGCTCGGCGCCTCAGGTCCGCGAGTTCCAGGTGCGTCCGCCCTACCGGTTCGGCTACCGCTGGGAGTCGGAGTGGGGTCACATCGTGCACCCGGACCGGGGTCTGTGCGGCGCCAAGGTGATCGGCGAGATGACGCCGCGCGAGGCCGCGCGCCTGCCGACCATGCCCATGTGCAAGGAGTGCGTCATGAGGTACCGACGCCGCCACCCGCAGGACCCGGTGCGTCGTCCGACCGACCAGTCCTGACCCCTCCGCAAGCCCCGACGAAGGAGCACCGTGCCGCCCTACGACCTCGATCACCGGCTCGTCGTCGGTGTCTCCTCGAGCGCCTTGTTCGACCTGTCCGACTCGCAGCGCGTCTTCGACGAGCAGGGGATCGACGCGTACCGCGCCTACCAGGACGAGCACCTGGACCGGACCCTGCGCCCCGGGGTCGCGTTCGAGTTCGTCCAGCGCCTCCTGAGCCTGAACGACCTGTCGCCCAGCGCGCAGGACCCGCTCGTCGAGGTCTTCGTCCTGTCGAAGAACGACCCGACGACGGGCCTGCGCGTCATGAGCTCGGTCGCAGCGCACGGGTTGCCGATCAGCCGCGACCCTGTTCTTCGCGCTCGGGTTCGTGGGCGTCGGGATCTGGAGCTTCCTGGTGCTGGGCTCGCTGCTGAGCACGGCCACCGGCGACCCGGCCACCGCGACGAGCGGGATCGCCCTGGCGTCGGTGCTCTACCTGGCCGTCGCGGGCGGGCTGAGCGCCGCCGTCGGGCGGTACTTCGCACGCGACGCCGCGGACCGTCCGCTGCTCGTCGTGATCCTCGGTGTGAGCGTCGCGCTGTGCGCCGTGCTCGGCGGAATGGCCCTCGGCAGCGCATGATCGGTGCATGAAGTTCGCACACCACATCTCTGACCTCGTCGGCGGGACACCCCTGGTCCGGCTCGGATCGGTGACCGACGGCCTCTCTGCGACGATCCTCGCCAAGGTCGAGTACCTCAACCCTGGCGGGTCCGTGAAGGACCGCATCGCGCTCAAGATGATCGAGGCGGCCGAGGCCTCCGGGGAGCTCGCGCCCGGCGGCACGATCGTCGAGCCGACCTCGGGGAACACCGGGGTCGGCCTCGCGCTCGTGGCGCAGCGCAAGGGGTACGACTGCGTGTTCGTCTGCCCCGACAAGGTGAGCCAGGACAAGCGCGACGTTCTGACCGCCTACGGCGCGCGCGTCGTCGTGACCCCCACCGCCGTGGCCCCCGACCACCCCGACTCCTACTACTCGGTCTCGGACCGGCTCGTCGCCGAGATCCCCGGGGCGTGGAAGCCCAACCAGTACGCCAACCCCAACGGTCCCGCGTCCCACTACGAGAGCACGGGCCCCGAGATCTGGGGCGACACCGACGGTCTCGTCACGCACCTCGTGGCCGGGGTCGGGACCGGTGGCACCATCACCGGGACCGGGCGGTACCTCAAGGACGTGTCGGCCTCGCGTCCGGCCGGTGGGCGGGTGCACGTCGTGGGTGCCGACCCCGCCGGGTCCGTCTACTCGGGCGGCGACGGTCGTCCCTACCTGGTCGAGGGCGTGGGCGAGGACTTCTGGCCCGCCGCCTACGACCCGACGGTGCCCGACGAGATCATCGCCGTGACCGACGCCGACTCGTTCGAGATGACCCGCCGGCTCGCCCGCGAGGAGGGACTGCTCGTCGGCGGCTCGTGCGGCATGGCGGTGGTCGCCGCGCTGCGGCTGGCCCGCCGGCTCCAGGACGAGGACCCCGAGGCCGCGGCGCGTGCCGTGATCGTCGTGATCCTGCCCGACGGCGGGCGCGGCTACCTGTCCAAGATCTTCAACGACTCCTGGATGCGGTCCTACGGGTTCCTCGACGCCGAGGAGGGCGTGACCGCGGGAGACATGCTGCGCTCCAAGAGCGGCCAGCTGCCCAGCCTCGTCCACACGCACCCCGGCGAGACCGTCCGCGACGCGATCGAGATCCTGCGGGAGTACGGCGTCTCCCAGATGCCGGTCGTCGGGGCCGAGCCGCCCGTCAAGATCGGCGAGGTCGCGGGGGCCGTGAGCGAGCGGGAGCTGCTCGACGCCGTCTTCTCCGGGCGCGCCTCCCTCGCCGACCGCGTGGACAAGCACATGGAGGCGCGGTTCCCGCTCATCGGGGCGGGCGAGGGGGTCGCGGCGATCCGGGCCGCGCTGCACGACGCCGACGCGCTGCTCGTGATCGACGACGGCGACCCGGTCGGGGTGCTCACGCGTCACGACCTGCTGGGCTTCCTGGCGCACTGACACCGGCTGGTACGCCGGCCCGCCGAGGGTGACGGACACGCCCGCCGAGGGTGACGGACACGCCCGCCGAGGGGGACATCGGATGTCACCCTCGGCGCTGGTGGCGGTCACCCTCGGCGAACGGGGGTCACCGGCCGATCCAGGTCGCCCTCGGCGTCGGGGCGCACAGCCCACGCCACGAGCCAGCAGCCCACGGCCAGCAGCACCCCGTGCACGATCCGCCCCGCCGGCGGCGTGAAGAACTGCGGCAGGTACAGCACCAGGCCCGCGGCGAGCGGGATCCCGGTCCACCGTCGAACCAGCCCGCCGCGCCACACCGCCACGGCGGCGAGCACCCCGCTCGCGCCCACGGCGAGCAGCCCCAGACCGAACAGCGTCACCGCGACGGGCTGCATGCGGACCGCGTCGATCGTCGGCAGGAAGTCGAGGGCACCGGTCGTCACGGCGTCGTGCGCGATCGCGTGGACCCCGAAGATCTCCGCACCGAAGTACGGCAGGACGAGTCCGGCACCGAGCCAGCCCGTGACGACCGCGCCCGACGCCGGAGCCTGGCCCCGCGTCCCGGCCAGCCGTCCGCGCAGCGCGACGAAGGCCGCGGGGAGCAGCCAGAACCCGGCCGCACCGCACAGGTGGGCCGCGATCCAGCGTCCCGAGGCGAGCGCGGCCGCGAGCTCGGGCGTGGCGACACCCTCGGGGACCCACGGGCGCAGGAGCGGGAAGGCGAGGAAGAGAACGCCCGCGGCCGCGAGTAGCAGCGCTCCGGTACGGGGACGGACGAGGCCCAGGTCGGGGCGGGTCCGGTCGATCGACGGTGCGTTCATGGCGGCTCTCCTTCGGCGGGTGGGACGGCGGTCGTGTCAGGACGGCGCAGGGTCGGCGAGGTCCTCGATCCCGGCCACGAGCAGACGGACGAGGACCTCGAAGCTGTGGTCGACGTCGTCGGGCAGGCCGAAGCCGCCCATGAGCTCGAGCGAGACGAACCCGTGGACCGCGGACCGGACGGCGCGGATCGCGTCGATCGTGCGGGCCGCCGGGAGGTCGAACCCGCGCAGCACCGCGACGATCACGGCGACCGTCTCGGCGCCCGCGAGCGAGAGCGGGTCGTCGTCGGCGGCGCCGAGGTCGGGCGAGAGCTGGATCGCGGCGTACCGGCCCGGGTGCTCGCGCGCGAAGTCGCGGACGGCCCACGCGAGCGCGGACAAAGCGTCGGGGCCCGAGCGGCCGATCGTCGCGGCGGCGGTCGCGCGCGTCAGGTCGTTCACCGCCACGAGCGCGACCGACCGGCGCAGGTCGGCGAGCGAGCCCACGTGCTTGTAGAGGCTCGGGGTCGCGACCCCTGCCGCGGACGCGACCTTGGCGAGGGTGAGGTCCGCGAACCCCTGCGCTCCGCCGTCGTCCACCACGCGCAGCGCGAGGGTTGTGACGCCCTCACGGCTCAGCCCGGCCCTAGCCACGGGCGTTCCAGCCCTGGGCGTCGGCGCGCAGTCCGGCGAGGAACGTGAGGGTCGCAGGCGCGACGACGTCGGGCGCCTGGTGCTGCGGGTAGTGCCCGACGCCGGGGACCAGGTGCCCCTGGGCGCCGACGACCTCCTGGATCCAGGCCAGCTCGGCGCCCTGATCGGCGAAGTCGGGGTCGAGCGAACCCATGAAGGCGATCGCGGGGGCGTCGACCTCGGGGAGGCGCGCCTCGACGGGTGCGTGCGTCAGGGCCAGGGCCAGGTCGCGGAAGCTCCGCAGACGGCCGGGCTCGCGCATCGAGGCGCGGATCGCGGCGACGTGCTCGGCGTGCCAGGGTGCCTTGCGACCCTTGGTCAGCGTCGAGTAGAAGCCCGCCCAGGCGGCGGCCCCCCACGGGCGAGCGAGCGCGACGCGGTAGAGCAGCCGGCTCGCGGCGGCCTTCGCGGCGCCCGTTGCGGGGTCGCGCAGGAAGGGGCCGAGGAGGACGAGGCCCGCGACGGCGTCGGGAGCCTCGGCAGCTGCCCACGCGGCGGCCCCGGCTCCCATCGAGTTCCCGACCAGCACGGCCGGACCGCCCAGATGCTCGACGAGAGCCAGGAGGTCCTGGCCGGTCGCGACGTCACCGTGCGTGCGGAAGGTCGTGTCGCTGTCTCCGTGACCGCGCAGGTCCAGGACGGCCACGCGGTAGCCGGCTTCGACGAGCGGGGGGACGAGGTCGCGGTAGGTCGAGCGCAGGTCGCCCATGCCGGGGACGGCGACGACGAGGGGGCCGGTGCCGGTCACGGTGTACGCGATGCGGCCCTCGGGGCGAGGAAGGAGTTCGACGGTGTGGCGAGTGCTCATAGCGTAAAGGCTAATGCCATTAGCCACGGATGTGCAAGGGGTGGAGAGCTCGAGTTCTCCGTCACCCTCGGTGGGCGGGTCGGTCACCCTCGGCGGGTCGGTCACCCTCGGCGGGTGGGTGCGTCACCCTCGGTGGGCCGCCTCGAAGTGGCCCGTCCCGTCCCGACGCTCCTCGGCCCGCACCACGTGCACCACCGCGTTGATGAGCGCCAGGTGCGTGAACGCCTGCGGGAAGTTCCCCAGGTGCCGCCCCGAGTGCGGGTCGATCTCCTCGGCGTACAGGTTGAGCTCGCTCGCGAACGACAGCAGCCGCTCGCACAGCGCCCGCGCCCGGTCGAGCTCCCCGACCTCGACCAGCGCCGACACGAGCCAGAACGAGCAGATCGTGAACGTCCCCTCCTCGCCGGACAGCCCGTCGTCGGTCTCGTCGGTGCGGTAGCGCAGCACGAGACCGTTGACCGTGAGCTCGCTCGCGATCGCGTCGACCGTCGCGACGACGCGCTGGTCGTCGGCCGGCAGGAACCGCAGGAGCGGCACGAGCAGGAGCGAGGCGTCGAGCGCGTCGGACCCGTAGCGCTGCACGAAGACCCCACGGGGGTCGACGCCGTGCTCGAGCACGTCGGCGTGGATCTCGTCGGCGATCTTCTGCCACTGCTCGGCGTAGTCCTGCTCGTCGTACATGCGGGCCAGGCGGGCGCCGCGGTCGAGCGCGACCCAGCACATGACCTTCGACGACGTGAAGTGCTGGGGTTCGCCGCGGACCTCCCACAGGCCGCGGTCGGGCTCGTGCCAGTGCCGCGCGGCCTCCTCGACCTGCGCCTTGAGGACGGGCCACAGAGACTCGGGGAGCTGCTCGCGCGACCGGGCGTGCAGGTACACCGAGTCGAGGACGGCCCCCCACATGTCGTGCTGCTGCTGGTCGTACGCGGCGTTGCCGATGCGCACGGGCCGCGCGCCCTCGTGGCCCGAGAGGTGGTCGAGCGTGCTCTCCTCGAGCCGGTCCTCGCCGCCGACGCCGTACATGATCTGCAGCTCGCGGTCGTCGCGGCACACGTCGTGCACGAACGCGAAGAAGTCGTTCGCCTCACGGTCGAGGCCCAGGGTGTAGAGCCCCCAGAGGGCGAACGTCGAGTCGCGCACCCACGCGTACCGGTAGTCCCAGTTGCGCTCGCCGTGCGGGGTCTCGGGCAGCGAGGTGGTCGCGGCGGCGAGCAGCGCTCCCGTCGGGGCGTAGGTCAGGCCCTTGAGGGTGAGGGCGCTGCGCTGGAGGTAGGAGCGCCACGGATGGTCGGGGAAGACGCCCTGCGTGATCCAGTCGCGCCAGTACTGCTCGGTGCGTCCCATGGCGTCGGCGGCGTCGGGCCACGTGGCGGGCGCGGGCCGGTCCGACCACGACAGCGCGACGTACGCCCTGTCGCCCGCGGCCATGCGTGTGCGGCCCTGTGCGCGACGGTCCTCGACACCGAGGCGCAGGCTGCTGCTCAGGCGCAGGTCGGGCGTCGTGGGGTGCGCGACGCGCGTCACGAGGCTCTGGTAGGTCTGCCCGTCGTACTCCCACCGGGCGGCCTCGCGCCCGTAGTCGGGCAGCGGTTCGCACACGACCTCGACGTCGACCGTCCCGTTGACGCACAGGATCGTGCGCAGCAGCATGTGCTCGGCGTCGAAGTCGGTGGGGGTGCGCCGGTGCGTCTGGGAGCGCTGATCGACGTTGTGCCACGGCCCCATGAGCATCGCGTCGCGCACCACGAGCCAGCCCGTGGGCGTCTGCCACGTGGTCTCGAGCACGAGCGTCCCGGGGATGTAGCGCCGCGCCACGGGCACGCGCGCGCCGTACGGTCCCACGCGGAACGAACCCGCACCCCGGTCGAGGACAGCCGCGAAGATGCTGGGCGAGTCGGGCCGCGGGACGCACATCCACTCGATCGCGCCGCTCGGTGCGACGAGCGCGTTGCACTCGCAGTCCGAGAGGAACGCGTACTCCGCGATCCCGGGGAACGCCGAGCGCCTGCCCGTCGGCACCTGCGCCCCGCCCGCGTGCGTCACGGGTGCGTCGAGGTCGGTCGTGTCGACGGGGCGGGCGGTGTCGGGCTCGTCGTCGAAGGAGTCCATCCGTCCAGCGTGCGCCTGCGCGCTGCGGTTGTCAGGCGGGAAGGTGCCCGACGGCGGAGCGCACCCGGCGCGGTGCGGTGCGCTCCGCCGTCGGGCACGGAGCGGGCGGCAGGGCCGGGGCGAGGACCATGGGCGGGCCGCGAGCTGCCGCCGCCCGCTTAGGCTTGTCCCCGAACCCCGCAACTCCATCCGAGAGGTAGCACCATGAGCACGCAGCTCCCCACCGCGTCCGGCTCGTTCGGCGACAAGCCGGTCCTGACGTTCCCCGAGGGCGGCGCTCCCGCCGGCCTCCAGGTCCAGGTCCTCGAGGAGGGCAGCGGCCCGGTCGTGACGGCCGGCCGCACGATCGTCGTGCACTACCTGGGTCAGGTCTGGGACGGCGGCATCTTCGACACGTCGTACGACCGTGGCGAGACCATCAGCTTCCCCATCGGGACCGGTGCGGTCATCGGTGGCTGGGACAAGGGCCTCGTGGGCCAGAACGTCGGCTCGCGCGTCCTGCTCTCGATCCCGCCGGAGCACGGCTACGGCATGCGCGGCGTCCCTCAGGCGGGCATCGGCGGCACGGACACGCTGGTCTTCGTGGTGGACGTCGTCGGGGTCCAGTGACCTCGACCCCTCGCACCTGACGGGCCGGGCCCCGGGTTCTCAGCGGGCGACGCTGCGCGTCACCGTGAACCTGGGGTCCCGGCCCTCCTGCGTCGTGGGCCCGACCGCGCGCTCGAGCGCGGGCCGGTAGCGCAGGTGCGAGTTGTACACCGTCCACAGCTCGCCGCCGGGGCGCAGCACGCGGCCCGCGGCCGCGAACATCCGGTGCGCCGCGTCGGTGCTCAGGGCCGCGCCCTGGTGGAAGGGCGGGTTGCACAGCACGACGTCGGCGCTGCGGTCCGCGAGCGAGGACCCGACGTCGTCGCGCACCACCCGGACCCGGTCGCTCACACCGGCGGCGACCGCGGTGGCCTGGGCCGAGCGGACGGCCGCCTCGGACTGGTCGGTCGCGACGACCACGGCGCCCGGACGCGCACGGGCGAACGACACGGCGAGGATGCCCGTGCCGCAGCCAAGGTCGACGGCGTCGTGCGCTCCCGGCGACACCCGGTCCAGGAACCCCAGCAGGAAGCGCGTCCCGAGGTCGAGGCTCGCGCCTGCGAACGCGGCACCGTACGCGACCACGTCGAGGTCGAGCTCTGCCAGGTGCCCCGTGACCGGGTAGGTGAGGTCGGTGCCGGGCCGGGGGCCGCGGGCCACGAGGACGCGGGACTTCTGCCGTGCGAGGCTGGCCCGGACGTCCGTGAAGGACTCCGCCAGGACGTCGTTCATGGCCGTCGTCATGTGCTTGAGCCTGGCCCCCGCGAGCAGGACCACGTCGGGGGCCGCGAAGTGCGCGACGTGCTCCGCGACGTCGCGCAGCGCCGCGAGCGAGCGCGGGAGCTGGAGCAGCACGACGCGCGCACCGCGCAGCAGGTCCTCGCCCAGCGGCAGGTGCGTGAACGCGTCGGCCAGGCCGGGGAAGTGTGCCTGCGCCTTGTCGGCGTTCCGGTCGAGCGCGACCTCGCCCGTGACGGCGTCCTGGTGCACGCGGAGGCCCGTCAGCCCGTGCGCCACCGCGGTGCCCAGCGTCAGCGCCCCGAACCGGTCGTCGATCACGACGACCTCGCCCGGCCCGGCGGTCGCGAGGGCGCTCGCGGCCTCGTCGAGCAGCAGGCGGTCGGTCGCGTCGACCGCGACGAGCGTCGGGTCGGGGTCGTGCGTGGCGCTGCCGGAGCGGCGCTCGGGGCCGGGGTGCGCGGTGGGAGAGAAGCGCTCGAGCCCGGCGAGGAGGAGGTCCCGGGCGGCGAGCGAAGGGTCGGCCGACGCGTCGGGGTGGGCGGCGTCGTCGGGCAGGGGACCGTCGCTGGGGAGAGGGGGCACGGGACAAGTCTGCCCTGCTCGGGCGCCCCGGGCGGGGCGCCCGAGGTCACCGCAGGTGGGCGACCGCTGCCGCGCGGACGGCGGCGGCCACCCGGTCGAGCGTGGGGGAGTGCAGGCGCCACTGCTGCCAGTACTGCGGCACGGTCAGGCTCGCGGCGTCGTCGAACCCGACGAGCCGCCCGGCGGCCTCGCCGTCGTGGCTCTGGAGGTCGGGCAGCATGCCCCAGCCCATGCCGAGCTCGACCGCCCGCAGGAACTCGTGGGAGGCCGGGACGAAGTGGCGGGGGCCGCCCGGGCGGCGACCCAGGTAGCGGTCCTGGAGGTCGTCCTTGCGGTCGAAGACGAGCACGGGTGCGACGGCGAGGGCCGCCGTCGTGGGACCGTCGGGGAGCCACCGCTCGACGAACGCGGGGCTCGCCATCGGGCGGTAGCGCATGCGGCCGAGGGGCGTCGAGCGACAGCCCGGCACCGCGACCGAGACCGACGTGACCGCCGCGACGGCCGTCCCGTCGCGCAGCAGGTCGATCGAGTGGTCCTGGTCCTCGCGCAGGATCTCCAGCCGCGCCCACGCGGAAGCCTCGGCGAGCACGGGCAGCGCCCACGTGGTCAGGGCGTCGCCCGTGATGACGAGGGTCAGCTCGGGGGTGCTGCCCGAGGTCAGGTCGAGCTCGGCCAGGACCTCGGCGTGCTGGAGCGCGAGATGGCGCGCGTGCCGGACGAGCACCTCGCCCGGGGCGGTGAGCGTCGCCGGCCGGCCGCGACGCACGAGCACCTGACCCACGGCTGTCTCGAGGGCGCGCATCCGCTGGCTGACCGCCGACGGGGTCACCCCGAGGCGCTGGGCGGCGGCGTCGAACGTGCCGGTGGTCGCGATCGCGTCGAGCGCGCGGAGCTGGTCGGGCTGGAGGTCAACCATGAGCAGATCTTATGGTTCGACAGAATCATTCGCTGTACTGAATGGTGGACCGTGCCTACCGTGGAGGACGTGCTCTCCCTCTCCCCCCTCCTCGCCGGCCTCGGCACCGGACTGTCCCTCATCGTCGCGATCGGCTCGCAGAACGCGTTCGTGCTGCGCCAGGGTCTGCGCCGCGAGCACGTCCTGCCCGTGGTGCTGGTGTGTGCGCTCTCGGACCTCGTGCTCATCGCGGCAGGGGTCGCGGGCCTGGGGGTGCTGGTCTCGCGGGCCCCCGTGCTGCTCGCGGCCGTGCGCTGGGGAGGGGCCGCGTTCCTGCTGGTCCTGGCGGTGCAGGCGGCCCGGCGCGCGCTGCGCCCCGCGACCCTCGAAGCAGCCGAGGGGGGCTTGAGGATGTCGGCGGGGGCCGCCGTCGGGACCGCCCTCGCCCTGACCTGGCTCAACCCGCACGTCTACCTCGACACGGTCCTGCTGCTCGGCTCGGTCGCAGCAGGGCACGGTCACGACGGGCGCTGGGTCTTCGGCGTCGGGGCGGGGATCGCGAGCATCGTGTGGTTCACGACGCTCGGCTTCGGGGCGCGTGTGCTCGCGCCGGTCTTCGCGCGACCCGTCGCGTGGCGCGTGCTCGACGGTGTCATCGCGCTCGTCATGGCCGTGCTCGCGGTGATGCTCGTGGTCAGGTGACGCGAGACGGGCGCCGCCTCTGGCACGCTGGGCCCGTGGACGAACAGACCGACGTGACCCCCCGCGTGACCGTCACCTACTGCACGCAGTGCAACTGGATGCTGCGCGCCGCATGGCTCGCACAGGAGCTCCTCACGACCTTCGGCACGAGGCTGACCGAGGTCGCCCTCGTGCCCGGCACGGGCGGGATCTTCCAGGTCCACGTGGGCGACGAGCTCGTGTGGGACCGCAAGGAGAAGAAGGGCTTCCCGGAGGTGCCCGTCCTCAAGCGGATCGTGCGCGACCGCGTCGCCCCCGGCCTCTCGCTCGGCCACACCGACCGTGTCGGTGGTGCCTCCTAGCATCGGCGCCATGCTCGCCGACGACGCCCACGCGTTCCTCACCCGCGCCCGCGCCCGGACCTACGCCGCAGGGGAGGGGAAGACGACCGCGATCCTCGCGGGATCCGTGCAGTACGAGTTCGCCGAGGGGCCCTGGCTCTATCGCGACGTGTACTACGTCGGCAACGGGATCTTCCCCGGCATCGAGGTGGTCCACCGCGACGGCGTGCCGGTGTGGTCGGTGTCCTACTCGGGTGACTTCTCCTCGATGAGCGAGGGGCAGGCGGACCTCATGCTCCAGCCCGCGCTCGTCGAGCACGCGGCCACGACGCGTACGCACGAGTCCGTCGACGCCGACTACGGGGCGTTCCGGTACACGTGCCGGGGCGAGGGGACCCGGGACGCGTTCCTGGGCCGGGAGGAGATCACCGCGGGCGGCGAGCTCGTCTACTGGCTCCAGTACGCGGGCGGCTTCGTCGGGTGAGCTCCCGGGGCCGCGTCCGGACCGCCCGGCCTGTCGGGTGGTCCGGGGTTGGCGTGGCGCCCCAC